>NZ_JBYVEB010000008.1:0-64248 GCF_058117085.1 Chryseobacterium sp. CG10_8
CCTGGAGAAGTACCAGTTTGCCAAGCACTTGTATGATAATAAAAACATCCCAATAGATAAGGCATGTAAACAAGCGGGTATTAGTAAAACGACTTTTTATAGGATTGAGAAAAGTAACAGTCTTGGCTAATTGCTTTCAAAAGTTTTTAAATTTGTGATGACTCACAGCTTATGCAAGTGAAACGAAAGTGAAGAAGTCGTTGTGAATTGCTTTCAAAAGTTTTTAAATTTGTGATGAATCACAGCAATATCAGATAAAGTCATATCTCGCAATCCGTTGTGAATTGCTTTCAAAAGTTTTTAAATTTGTGATGAATCACAGCCATTTTTCATCATTTCTCCAATTCCATCAAGTTGTGAATTGCTTTCAAAAGTTTTTAAATTTGTGATGAATCACAGCTTTCTTAGTGAATCCTATTTTCTCTCTATCGTTGTGAATTGCTTTCAAAAGTTTTTAAATTTGTGATGAATCACAGCAACTTTCATTGAAGGCAAAGCTGAAATTAAGTTGTGAATTGCTTTCAAAAGTTTTTAAATTTGTGATGAATCACAGCAACAGCAGAATTGGTTGAAGAGTGCGAGTTGTTGTGAATTGCTTTCAAAAGTTTTTAAATTTGTGATGAATCACAGCCTTTCCCGGCGAATATTTTCGATCTTATATGTTGTGAATTGCTTTCAAAAGTTTTTAAATTTGTGATGAATCACAGCTAGACCGTGAATGGTGGAACTCAAACATTAGTTGTGAATTGCTTTCAAAAGTTTTTAAATTTGTGATGAATCACAGCCAATTCGTTCAATGGAAACTTTATTTTTCAGTTGTGAATTGCTTTCAAAAGTTTTTAAATTTGTGATGAATCACAGCAAATATTGACATCTTGGTTGAAACTACATGGTTGTGAATTGCTTTCAAAAGTTTTTAAATTTGTGATGAATCACAGCAAAATCCTGATAAGAAAGCATGGTCCCAATGTTGTGAATTGCTTTCAAAAGTTTTTAAATTTGTGATGAATCACAGCAAACGCACCATTTCCAATCTTTGGCATTACGTTGTGAATTGCTTTCAAAAGTTTTTAAATTTGTGATGAATCACAGCTATTTGGTTATTTATCTATTTCCGAAATGTGTTGTGAATTGCTTTCAAAAGTTTTTAAATTTGTGATGAATCACAGCAAGGAGACGAAACCTCCATATAATACGTTAGTTGTGAATTGCTTTCAAAAGTTTTTAAATTTGTGATGAATCACAGCCCAACGGAGCTTTTGTTGATATGACGGTAGGTTGTGAATTGCTTTCAAAAGTTTTTAAATTTGTGATGAATCACAGCCCATGATATTTCTGCAACTCGTACATAATAGTTGTGAATTGCTTTCAAAAGTTTTTAAATTTGTGATGAATCACAGCTGCCGGATAATAACTTACTAAAGGTTTATAGTTGTGAATTGCTTTCAAAAGTTTTTAAATTTGTGATGAATCACAGCTTTAGGGTATATTTTAGTTCACCAATTTGTGTTGTGAATTGCTTTCAAAAGTTTTTAAATTTGTGATGAATCACAGCTTTCTAAATCGATCAGTGTTTTCGGAAGCAGTTGTGAATTGCTTTCAAAAGTTTTTAAATTTGTGATGAATCACAGCAGTATTCCCTGATGTTATCGGAGAACTTAAGTTGTGAATTGCTTTCAAAAGTTTTTAAATTTGTGATGAATCACAGCAAGGTAGCTATCATTACTTTCGACGGTGAGGTTGTGAATTGCTTTCAAAAGTTTTTAAATTTGTGATGAATCACAGCTGAAATTTTGACCTGAGCCTATCCATGTGAGTTGTGAATTGCTTTCAAAAGTTTTTAAATTTGTGATGAATCACAGCCAATAAAACCCAAAGGTTATACCTGAATTAGTTGTGAATTGCTTTCAAAAGTTTTTAAATTTGTGATGAATCACAGCCCTGTGATTTAACTGATAGATGGACATTCTGTTGTGAATTGCTTTCAAAAGTTTTTAAATTTGTGATGAATCACAGCCCAGATGAAATTTAATGCGATGACCAATGAGTTGTGAATTGCTTTCAAAAGTTTTTAAATTTGTGATGAATCACAGCGTTGCCGATGGTGCGGTCGTATCAGTTCTAGTTGTGAATTGCTTTCAAAAGTTTTTAAATTTGTGATGAATCACAGCCGAACAAAATGGTAGAGATTTCTCCATGAGGTTGTGAATTGCTTTCAAAAGTTTTTAAATTTGTGATGAATCACAGCATCATTTGTTGAGTGTTAACGCTCCAATGAGTTGTGAATTGCTTTCAAAAGTTTTTAAATTTGTGATGAATCACAGCTTTTGACCACATTTTTCGCAATCCTTGCTGGTTGTGAATTGCTTTCAAAAGTTTTTAAATTTGTGATGAATCACAGCACGGGGAACGATTGAAAACGGGGGATTTAAGTTGTGAATTGCTTTCAAAAGTTTTTAAATTTGTGATGAATCACAGCCGGTCAGTATAACAAAGACGGTCGTTTGCAGTTGTGAATTGCTTTCAAAAGTTTTTAAATTTGTGATGAATCACAGCAAGTCCGCAAACATTACGTTTATAAAAAAAGTTGTGAATTGCTTTCAAAAGTTTTTAAATTTGTGATGAATCACAGCTTGGGGAATCAAAGTAGTGCTTACGCCAGGGTTGTGAATTGCTTTCAAAAGTTTTTAAATTTGTGATGAATCACAGCATATTGTTTATAATTAGGCATGTAACCAAAGTTGTGAATTGCTTTCAAAAGTTTTTAAATTTGTGATGAATCACAGCGAAGATGGAAGCAACAAGTTCATGCAATGAGTTGTGAATTGCTTTCAAAAGTTTTTAAATTTGTGATGAATCACAGCTTTCGGAATTATACTCATGATTCCCATTATGTTGTGAATTGCTTTCAAAAGTTTTTAAATTTGTGATGAATCACAGCGATAGCGTGATAGTGAGGGCGACCAGTACGGTTGTGAATTGCTTTCAAAAGTTTTTAAATTTGTGATGAATCACAGCTAATCCAAAAGAAGCAAAACCGCCGAATTAGTTGTGAATTGCTTTCAAAAGTTTTTAAATTTGTGATGAATCACAGCAAACGGATATATTGACAAACTTGTGTCAAAGTTGTGAATTGCTTTCAAAAGTTTTTAAATTTGTGATGAATCACAGCAAAGCGAAAGCGGTTCAATCAATCAATCAAGTTGTGAATTGCTTTCAAAAGTTTTTAAATTTGTGATGAATCACAGCTAACTCGAATAAATCAAGAATCCATTCGATGTTGTGAATTGCTTTCAAAAGTTTTTAAATTTGTGATGAATCACAGCATTACAAATGAAGCGGAATTTGCAAAGACGGTTGTGAATTGCTTTCAAAAGTTTTTAAATTTGTGATGAATCACAGCCTCAATTTAAAAAACCTCCAATTAATGGAGGTTTTTGAGGTTTTATTAGGATTCAAAAAATTAAAATAATTCTAACTGTTGGAATGTTGGCGGTGGTTCTTCTTTATTCCTAGCAAAGAAAATTTCAATATCTCCAAATTGCTTATCGGTAATGCACATAATGGCAACTTTCCCAGCTTTAGGCAACATCGTCTTAACTCTTTTTATATGGACTTCTGCGTTTTCGCGACTTGGACAGTGTCGTATGTAAATGGAGAACTGAAACAAAGCAAATCCATCGTCCTCCAATCTTTTTCGAAAGAGCTGAGCTGCTTTTCTATTGGCTTTAGTTTCAGTCGGCAAATCATATAGAACCATTACCCACATAATTCGGTATGCGTTGAACCTTTCGGCATTCATTATAACTCAGGATAAGCAATTTGTCGTTTCTCTCCTGTATAACATTTGTATAGAGAGATCATTGTTGTTTTTACCGCTACCAATAATGGTCTGGTTTTGTCCTCAATCAAAACATCTTTTGTTACTATTTGCAAAAGATAAGCTTTGAACTCTTTGGTCAGTTCTTCAGCTTCTGGATTTTGTTCCAACCACTGCATAACCAACAAGTCTATGTATGGACGATAGGGCTCCATCATGTCATCAGCAAGACAATATGGATTGTATTTGTTTTTATGAAAAATACCTAAAACCGGTATAAGTCCTGTTTCCACAACCGCACGCGCAACAATACTTCTTAAAACAGAATATCCGAAATTAAAGAATTGATTAGGAGAATCTCCAAACCTTTGTCTTAAAAAATCGGGTGCAATGAGATATTTCCAGTAATGTTGAGCTGCAATTCCTTCCATATTAGTTAAGTCTCCACTCTTCACATTTTTATGATATGTCAACATGGGTTCATGATAATTGCCCAACTTGATGAGGACTTGAGACTGATTCCAAATTTTAGCTTCTACTGTTTGTTTCCAAAGCTGTTTTTTAAGAGGTTCACTCGCCTCCAGTTGGTCTTTTACTCTTTCAGAATATTCCGTATGACCATAAAGAGGAAGCATGATTCCGTGTGGTAAATGATGGGCATCACAACTAATAATAACTACATTATTACCAATTAAACGTTGAATCAATTGGTGCGAAATAGTAATTTGAAAATGGTCAAGCATCAACAAACCTAAATCTTCTATAGGAACGCTTCCTTTTTCTTCTTTGGTTTCAGGACAAAGAACCTTCATCTGATTATCTTTAAGTTTCAGATAAGTAGGATTGCCAATATAAATAGAGCGATAAAGCATAATTAAAACTTATACTCAACTGTTCCGTCCATCTTCATTTCAAAATCTTTACCTTCTACGATAAAGTTCCATTGTGTTTGAGTTAGCCTTAAGAAAATTTGCTTTTCATCTAAATTCACCGAAGAGAATTCTGGATTAGCTTTCTTGAGTTCAGTATCAATTCCTGCTGCTAAATGATGTCTAAATTTTATTCTACCATCTGATTCAAATTGATACATTTTATACAGGCGATTAGAGAGTTCTTCTTTATCCAATTCTTTTAATTCTTCTTTATTTTCTTTATAAAACAGAACCTTATCTCCACTCTTCAAAATTTTATATAAAGGAATTTGTTTTGTATTCTTTCCCTTGCCTGATTGTATAAAAGAGAACTCGGGCTCGTTATATAGTGTATTAATATCTTTTAGTTTTAAATCTGCTAATTCTACAATAGATAAAATCCTCATACCTCTTCCCTCCTCACTTTTATATAGTAAGCAATAGGGATTCTCCGCATTTTGAGCTAAGGTATGTTTTTTATAATCTTTATCTGATTCGAAACGGTGTGAATGAATTTTGACTGAAGTGTCATATTTCAAGGATTCAAAACATCGAATTCTTCTTATCTGATTAACTTTTTTTCCTTTTTTATCCAACATAAAGACACCATTAGTAAGAGCTGTTTTGAAGTCAGTGTCTTCTACCTGCTTTTTAATCATTTCAAAAATTGCTTTGTCAACAATTACTTTTTTGATTTCATCTAAATTTTTAAACCCTGGTGAATTGGCATCTTTTTTATACAGCAATGGCTTACGAACAACAAGTTTTACTTCCTCATGAAGTTTCATTTTTTTATTTTCATCAAACTGTATTTTATTGTCCTTATCTCGAATAGGTTGTTTGATAGCACCATAAAAAGTCTCGCCATGCAATTGACCTCTTATGGTTTCTCCCTTAGTTATACGTTTGGTTTTATTTCCTTCAGAATCTATATCATAAACAATTTTTCCACGTTTACGAACTGTTTTGTAGGTTGGCGTTAGTGTTCGGTTATCTATCAGGTTATTGATTAAAACTTTGTCTTGTATTTCTAATACATAATTTTCAGAAAAGTCATCCCAATCCAAAGGTTTTTCATGATAGGTTTTTCCAGAATGTTTGTCTTTTTCCTCATTATATAGTTTAAGTATTCTTTCTCTATGAAAGGCATTGGGAATTAATGTAAGAATTATCGCATCTTGTGCATGATGGCTATGAACATTGCGGTCTTTTTTCTCTGAAGCTAGTTTAACGTTATATACTTCCTTGAAGGAATTAACCACGCCTCCTTTTTCTACACTTACCTTTTTGAATAACGATTTCAGATATGGCAAAGCATATTTGGTAATAACCTGTGTATCTCGAATTTGGCTATTTCGCCAACCAGCTTTGTATTCAGCTACAGTAAATGTTTTTAGTTTTTCTTTTAAGTAATCCAAATCCATTTTTGTTATATGACCTTGTTGAATACAGTAATCTTTGTAAGCTTTATCTTTTGCGGTTGCAGAACTTTTTCTCCAAGAATCAAGCTTTTTTTCTAAATCTTCAATTTTGGACCATCGTTCTACTTTTGTTTTTTTTCCTTTCTTCTCTATTTCCTCAAAGCTTCTTTTGCCAAAAATATTTTCGATGTTGCCAATTATCGGTAATGTTGAAACTCCACCAACAAATTGTTCTGAATCATAATTCAACAATTGTGTAGGAAACTGTTTTCCCTTATGAACTCTGTTAAATTGCAGATCAGCAATGGTTAAGTTTTTTAGTTCGTTATCAAAACTAATACTTGCTGGAATCGTGTGTTCAAAGTCAAACTTATTACCTTCGATTAATTCTATAAAACTAATTGTTTTCCCTGTGTACATACAGATTTTACCCTGTTCGTGCCAAAGGCGTACTTTTTTGACTAATGTATTTTCATCAATGAATTTTTTGTCTGGAAATTGACTTTTGTATCGTTGTATTTCTTCTCTAAATTTTTCATTTTCTTTTTCACGTGCATTCTGCCAAATCTCGATGGCTTTTCGTTTGTTTTTATCATTAAGTTCTCTTGCTATTTCTACAACTAGCCTTGTATCTTCATCAATTTTTCCTTGTTGCAATAAATAATTGATAAGATTTTTAAGTTTATGTAATGATTTTAAAGCCATCGGATTTTTAAATCCTTTACTCAAAGGTTCTGGGTTTCCTAAAAGTTTAATAGAACGACCTAAGTATTCAGCTTCTGGATTTTTTGATAGAAACTTGTTAATGTTCTTTGGATTTATGTAATAGTTTTTTCCATTCATTTCATACTCTTCGTGTTCCACAGCTTCCGCATAATTTTCCTGTTCAGAAGGATGCCACAACAGTTTCTTTTTCTTTTTTATTTCCTCCTCTTCGTCCCAATGTCCATAGTTTTCGTGTAAATAATGGAAAATTTTGTCGTGAATCCGATAAGGTTTTAAAAATAAATCCTTCATATCTCTCAACGGTTTTTTCAAAAATTTCAAGAACTCATTTGAGACAAATTCAATGATTTTATTTTTTTCTTTTTGACTTAGTTCATTCCATGAGTCTTCACCGAAAGTATCTATTATTTTTGTCAAAACTCTTCTTTTTTCACAATCATCTAGATCTCGATTGGTTGTTATATAATAGCGATTAGGATCGTTTAATTCATCAGTAATTAAACTATTAACTATTGTCGATTTTATCCTTTCATTAGATTCATTATGGATAATGACAGAAAGTTCTTTTGATAGATTGTTTATTAAAGATTCGGTAATTTCTTTTTCTCCTAATATTTTGCCAAGGTTTGCCAAATAAACCGCATGGCTATACAGAAATCCTCTTTGTAAATAAGGCAATATTTTTTTGATGGCAGATAAACTCAACGTAGCATATCCTTGTTGTAATTTAATTTTAGAAAATTTAATAGCCTTTTCTTCTTCAAGATTAAGTTTTTCTAAGGCAAATTGCTTAAGATTTTCTTGGCCATCAAACGTACTGAGAACATGCCAAATATCCTCAAACGTATAAAAGTTCCCCTTTCTTTTTTGTTGATTGGGGTTACGATCGTGTATGTTATTCCAACCCAATTGATTTTTCCAATCATCTCCAAAAACATCTTGAAAACTTTTCAATAATCTTGCTGAAATGACTTTGGTTTTTTCATGATGTCTTGACAAACGTTTTGCCCCATCTTTTTTGAGTTGTTTATCTATCACACTCAATTCAAAATCATTGTTTGATTTATAAAAAATGGGATATATTTTTTCCCGAAGGTATATTTGTATGTCTGTTTCAAATGGTGGAACAATATTTAGATTATTAAGAAAAACCCAAGTTCTATATTCTTCATAAAGAGGATGGTTGACTTGAACTCTTTTTTTATGAGTTTCATAAATACAATTTCCAACCAATCCTTTTTGGGTACGTAAAGGTCTTTGCCAAATAATTGATTTCCATAGTTTGTTATAGTCTTCATTAGCCAATTTTTGAACTTTACAAATTTCTTTCAATTCATTTTCATAGTCTTTTCTTAAATTATATCGTTGTCTAATTCGCCCTCCATTTTCTTTTTGATAATAATATAATGCAGCTCCTAAAGTTTTGTGCATTTCAATAAAATTTTCAATGTCATTTCTTCCTTTGGTTCCTGTTTTATCACTACCTTCGAGCATTGTTCTCGCCTCTTCTTCATCACGACCTTTAAACCCTCTTCTTTGAACTAATTGATAAAAAACTCTGCCCAAGATTTCAGGATAGTCATCAAATATTTTTTTAGAGTTCTCGTCCACAGCCAAAGCTCTAAAAGCATAATAACTCTCATGTTTATCTTTACCAAATAAATGGAAATCTGGTTTTCCGTCTCCATCGAAGTCGAACCGCAACCAATTAATGAATAATTCAGATTGTGGATATTCTCTTTTTTTACCTTTCCTATATTTCTTCCAATTTTCTAATTCTTCTATTGACAGAGGACACATTTTCTTTTGGATGAGAAATTCCAACAGTTGATATTTTCTATATTTTTCAGCTTGATAGTTTCTTCTTTTTCCTCGGCTTTCTGTACGTTTCTGAACTTTTGGAAATTCATTACCTTTTTCTGAAGCAACACCCTTCTCAAAAGTAACCACGCCATAATCCTCAATTTGGTTGGTGTCTAAATACGGATTTCGTATTGCCCAACCAATAGAGTTAGTTCCAAGGTCTATTCCAAGTGTTTTAGTCATGATTTGCAATTTTTAAGTATAAATATACGATGTTGATTATAAAATATTTTAAGGTTTTCCGTAAAAATTCTAAAAATAAATCAGTACATTTGAATCATTGAAAGCAATTCACAATAAGGCTATAAGCCGAAGAAAATCTTTAATCCTGCGTACTCCGTGGGATTTTTTTATTCTAATCTTTGTAAAGTATAAAAGTGAAGTATGGGAAAGGCAGTATATATGGGACAAAGTTTGTTTAATACTGTAGATAATTTATGTAATCAACATTTTCTTACTATTTGCTTTTTATGCCCAAGCATTTCATACTAAATAAAAGTTATTCCGTTGTGAAAACACTTAAGGTGGGCAACTCGTCTTTTTTTTTATTTCCAAGTCGCATTAGCGTTTTCTCCCCATCTCCCCTATTTTGAACTTTGTTCTCTCCCATTTTAACCAAAAAATAATATTGGTATTTGAATTATATAAAATAATAAGATATTTAAAGTAATCAAACATAATTAATATAAAAATAAAAAGAATTATTATAATTAGTAAATCAATATAATATATAAAATGATATAGATTAGTATAATAAAAGAAATGAAAATCATATATGCAATAATTTATTTTAAATATTTTATTACTTGTAATATTTTAATAATTCATATATTTGAATGTTCAGAATATTTATATATGTCAATTATTTCTATTATTACTCAGAAAGGTGGAGTAGGTAAGACTACGACGGCAATCCATGTAGGTGCGGCGCTAGCTCAAAAGAAAGGTGTCAACGTACTTTTAATCGATTTTGATAGCCAGCGAAATTTATCCATGGGTTATGGTATCGAAGAAGATTATCCCTACACGATTAAGAATTTCTTAGATAACACTGGTGAATTCAGATTAAAGCATCATGGTAGTTCCAATGTTTATATTCTTGCAGGTGACGCATTGTTAGAAGAAGATGATTCTTATAATCGTGATACTCTAAAAAATAATCTTGATAACCTTTTGGAACAAATGCCTTTTGATTTTGTTTTAATTGATTGTCCTCCAAGACCATTAATGAAAAAGCTTACTTTAGGTGAAATGGCATTATGTGCATCCGATTATGTGATGTCGCCAATCGAAGCAGAGCAATACTCTTTTGCAGGTATTGATAACCTTTTGCCTTCGTTTCTTAGTATTAAAGAAAAACACAATCCTAAACTTGAGTTTCTTGGTTTTTTCTTTAATAAAGTATTGACTAATACTGTGAATTTTAGAAAATATACTGAGCTGATTAAGCAAGAGAAGGATGCAAGTGACTATTTCTTTAAAACATTCATAAGACAGGATATGAATATTGAAAGAGCAAAGCAGGAAGGGAAAAATATATTTCAAATTAGTTCCAGCAGTCGTGCAGCTGAAGATTATAAGAATTTAGTAAAAGAAATGAAATCCAAAATAAAGAGATATGAAAGCTAATTTGTTTAAAAATTTCAAAACTCTCAAAGAGAAGGAGGAGGAAAGAAAAGGAGCGGATGAAGTAAAAGTGGATAATGTCTCCGCATTGGTCGATGAAAAGAAAACCACAAAGAAGGTAAATGTATCTGAAAAAAAGATTGAAGAGGTCAAATCTGTTTTAAAGGAAACGCAAACAAAGCAAGAAGTGGCTCCAACAAAGATTGTTAAGAAGAATAGACCTGTTAAAAAGGAAATTCTAGAGGCAAGAGCAGCTCTGTTGAATAACGGTAATCAGGGAGACTATTCAAAAAAGATTGATACAGATCAAGGAAAGAGAACATTTACCATATTTTTGAAATCAACCTCATTAGAGTTCCTTAAAGATTTGGTTTTTTATAAAGCTACGGCTGAAAGGCAAATATTCTATAATCAGTCTGAAGCGATAGGTGAAGCTTTGGAATTATTGATGCCAAGTTTTAAAAATATTAGTCCAAGACCCGACTTCATTAGAGAACAAGAAAAGAATAAGAAGGGTGGACGCAAACGTAATTCTGATGAAGTATTTGACTCTTCAACAACGGTTTATATTTCAGGACAATATTTTGATTTCATCAAAGATGTTACTTATAACAAGGTGATTTCTGGAGACTTATATTATAAAGATTGGGATTTGTTGGAATCAGCAATTTCATTGGTAAAGAAGAAATACGGAGACAATATCCAACCTAGACCCGAATATATTAGAGAAGATGAAAAACTAAGAGGAAGACGAAAAGCAGATTCTTAATGGGTTATTCAGTAGATTGGAATAGAGTTCGTTTTGAGATTGACATTGAGCAATATTTTTTGTTCAAAATGGGAAGCGCATACCATTTTGATAAGTATAAAAAAGCTTATGTTCAAAAAAATGATGGTGAACACGGAGACATTATCCGTTTTTTTCACCATGAGAAAACCGGTGTAAAGATGTATTATTCCCTAATTAATCATGACAGCGGAGACATTATCCAATTTATTAAAAAGAGAATCTTACAAAATACTGATCCGCCAGTAGAAGATATTAATCACGAAATCAGTGGTTTTACGGGTCAATCAGCTAAGTTCATGGCTAATTGTATGAATGTTCACTTTCATAAATCAGCAAAAGAAACTGATATTAATGCAGAATATGTAGCATACGGAAACATTATCCCAAAAATTGAACAGCATAAAGATTATTTATTATTGTTTCGAAAACTGTCTTGGAATATTTTGAATTCAGAATTATTCAACGGTATTTTCTTTACTTATAAAACTAATATGGCAGAAAGTTTAGCCTTTAATATTAGTGATATCGAAGGAAATAGAGTAGGGGTTGTTCGTATTCAAACCGCAGATAATGAATACTTTAATAAAAAATGGTTTGACAAAAGCTCAAGAAATGGGATAGGGTTTACTTTTAGTCAGTTTCTGGCTAATACGGAGACATTATCCATTTTTGAAAGCATTTTTGACGCTATTAGTTTTCATGAGCTATATTCACCGGAAAAAACCCAGTATTGTTCTACGAACGGAGAGCTTAGTTTTAGGAAGGCAAGATTAATTAGCGAGTATTATATCCAAAAAGACTTCAAAAGGCTTATTTTGGGTAACGATAGCGATTTAGCGGGTAATTATTTTAATCTAAATATTATTTCTGCATTTATTCCTGAGGTTAACAGTGTTAGGAAGTCTGACAAGAACATTTGTATAGAAATACATTCGGAATCAACTAATAATAAGGTAAAAATATTATCTCATTTTTTTAAAAAATCTACTGTTAAGTTCGAATTGGACGACCTTTCGGAATTACCACAGTCCTACTTTACGGAGACATTATCCCAAAATATGTCAAATTATTTCTTTATGATTGCAAATACAAAAGAGTCAATCCAATTTGTGATAGATTTGCTTTTGCGAATTTGGAATTATGATAGGTTCATCACCATTAAAACTCCTTTAAATAAGGATTTTAATGAAGATCTTATTCATTTAAAAACAACAAATCATGGCTAAAAAAGAACATAAACCTGTTGCAAAAAGAGATGCTTTAGTTTCAAAACCAAGAAAGAAAGTTTTGATTTCTAATGACTTCCGAGAGATTCTTATTTCTCAGGAAACGTCAATCATTGAGCAAAGAATCATTACAATGATACTTTCTGCAATCAAAGACGAGCAATCTCTTTTTATCACAACCAAGACTCCTTTTGCTGCGGAAGAAACTGCAAAACAGCTTTCTTTTGATGATTATTTTGAAGGTTGGGCGCATCAAGGTGTTGTTGATTTTTCGGTTTCTATTAACGATCTTAATCCTGGTAGGAAGATGAAAAACTCTGTTATACAAGAGGCCTTGATTAACATGACCAATATTAATTGGCTTAGACTTAAAGACGAAACGATTAACGGATACAAAGCCGTACCTTTTATCCAGGAGCCAAGCTGGAATAAGAAGAACATCTATTTCAAAATGGATAAGGCTGTTATGCAACATCTTCTCAATATGGCTCAGTATTATTCGATTAAGAAAGATTTGTCGTTCAACGCGTCTACCAACAATACGCTGCGATTCTTGATGTGGTTGGTGAAATTTAAAAAGTTAGGAGGCATTGTAAAAGAGTACACACAGCTTCTAAAAGAGCTCTTTATCCCCATCAATAAGTATGAGGGTCACTACAGATTCGAACGTGACTTTTTGATCCGTGTAAAGGCTGATTTGGATAACTTTAATGATATTAGTTTTAATTATTCTTACAAGGAGGGTAATTATCATTTCGTGATATATAATACACAGAATGCTATAGGTTATGATGATAGGTTCCCTACGTTAGACGATTTACAGATAGCCAGAGCTTTGAAATATCTTAAAAAACAAAGAAAATTAGACGACCAACAATTAAGAGTGATGAAAAAGCTATACGAAGTTAGAGGATATAAAGAATTGTCTCAACATTTAAAGAGAAGAGTGGATCTGGAATTAACTGGAGAAGCATACATAAAGGCTGTCTTTTCACTACTGGAAACCGTTTAAGGATAATGTTTCCGACATATTGGATATTATTTCCGATATATTGGATAATGTTTCCGCTTTTTTGGATATTGTTTCCGCAAAGAAAGGATAATGTTTCCGTGTTTTTGGATAATGTTTCCGCTCTTAGACTAATCAAATTTATATGAACCACCATTATTAATGGATTCTTTACCTAACTATTGTTCGCACTTAATTATATTAATAAAATAATAATTTTTTTAAATATATAATAAATGTAAAAACATGTTAATTAAATAGGGGAAAAGTAAATATTCACAGGCGCTTGGTTAGCAATGTTTTAGGTTTTTATAAAAATTACTAAAATTCGCATTAAAGTTGGATATTGTCTCCGTAATTCGCTATACAAAGATTTTTTTTAAGATTTAGTTTATATGAATTCTAAGTAATAAATTTTATAAATATATAAAATAATGTATTGTGTATATTATATTTAATTTGTAAAATAAACTTATTTAATTAAACGATAACTTATATTTTCTTAATTATTAGACACTTAAATAATTTAATGAAAAGCATTTTCTCCGCAATATTTTTTTATAATTCCTTCCGTAATATTCTTCATGGCTTTTCCATTTTCGGGGTTTAATCCGTAATGAGTAAAAAAGGAAACTTTATTATTCGCCTTATCATACCAAACTTTTCCCATTGCATTTTCAACTGTTAAGGTATCCGGTCGAGTTATTCGTTTGATTTTTAGTGTTTCTTCATTAAGTTGTACCACATGATAATCGTCCATTTTTTCGTCACAAAAAATAGGAATATACATTTCTCCGTTCCAATACATACATTCTTTTTTCTTTTCATTGATGATTGGGTTATTTGTTTTTTCCTTTCCTTTTTCAGAAGGATAAATAATAGGAGTGGAGATTGTATTTTGACCATCTTTTAGTTTATTATTTTCGGCAATATTCGAATCTAATATACCTTGCTTTCTAGTTTTTTCTCTATTAAAAATATCGTATTGATTTAGAATAATTCCTGCTATAAAAAGAAGGCCAATCAATCCAAATCCGCTTCGTTTTTCTATAAAGCGAGAAACTCCAAATGCTATATTTTCCTTTATACTAAGAAGAGTGAGCAAAATTTCTTGTAAAACAGAGTCTTCTTTTTCTTCTAACCTTTTTTCACTTTCACAAAATTCTTCAAAATTGTTATAACCAACATAAATACTTAATTGATCTAAAGTAATGTCATCAATATCATAGTCAGTATTTTCTTCTAAAATTCTTTTAAAATAGCGAGCATAAGTTCTTTCATCTTTTGAAAATTCAAATTTTTCCTCAAAAAGAGAACTTATATAAATAGCAATAGAATTTCTTGTTCCTCTTGGAAGCTCTAGTTTAGCTTTTTCGAACACTTTTTTTAGTAAAATCTGTTTCTTTTTAAACATAAAGTTTGCTTTAAAAGTTAAAACAAAGTCCAAGTTAGACAATTCTTTGTCTATAGAATTATGGATTCCCGTAAAACAGAGGCTTTTTCGGAATCCCTCTTTGTCCATTCACTGTCTAAGTTATTGAGGCTCCTTCATCGTTACTTTGTCTTGTAAATCAGTGATAAACAAAACATTGATAAACAAAGTTACAAAACTGATTTTAAAAAATGTGATGCAAAGAACAGTTGGAAACAACTGGCTTTGGGAAGCGGTTTTTTCTCTTCTGTTCCGAGCATCATTACTTCCCAAAAATTTAAGAAGCGCTTCTTTTTTTAATCTGAGTCCCTGTTCAAAACCTGTGTTTTGAATACACCAGAAAATTATCAAAATCTTAAATTTTAATATAATGATTGATTTCATTTTAATATTGTTGGGATTAGCATTTAGCAATTCTGACGCAAGTACAGTAACGATGGATAATACTGATCTAAATCAAACAACGCAAGTGACGAATTCTGCTGAGAGTGAATCGGATACGGGAGGAGAGACAATACTTATTCCGCCTAAAAGATAATTTTTGATATAGTCGCAAATAAAATTGCGGCTATTTTCTTACCTTAGTACAGTGAGAAAAAAACTTATTCTTTTTAGTCTGATCATCATATTTTCTTGCAATAAGAGAGTAAAAGAATTGAATAATAAAATCGAAGGAAACGAATTTTACTTAAAGGGAGAGTATCTATATGAAAAAAATAATGATAGTGCTTTTATATATTTTAATAAAGCATTTAATTATTTTAAGGAAGAAAAAGATAGTGCGAATGCATATAGCTCTTTAATATATCAAGCTTTCATTCAATATAAAAAAGGAGATTTTTATGGATCAGAAGAAACGAATATAAAAGCCCTTAAATTCTTGGGAAATGAAAAAAAGAATTTAATATCTGTTTATAACACTATAGCCGTTGTTAGAAATGATTTACAAGATTATAAAACTGCTTTATTTTGGTACAAAAAAGCTTTAAGAGTTACTAATGATTCTTTAGAAGAAGCTAAAATTCAAAATAATATTGCTATTGCTTACTCTAAACTTAATGAATATGATAGAAGCATAGATATATTTGAAGATTTATTAAAACGAAAAGAAATCAGTCAAGATAAACGATTAGGAGCCACAATTATAGACAACCTTGCCTATACCAAATTTCTTCAAAATCCTATTTACAATGCAGAATCCGAGTTAAGAAAAGCTTTAAAAATAAGAGAAAATGAAAATGATCTTTGGGGACAGAATGCCAGTCATTCTCATTTATCTGATTATTTTCATGATAAAGACAAAACAAAATCACTTTATCATGCTCAAAAAATGCTAGAAATCGCCACTCAACTTAAAAGTCCTGATGACAGGTTAGAAGCTCTTCAAAAATTAATTTTATTAGAAGATTCTGATAACTCAAAAAAGTATTTTCAACAATACCAAAAATTAAATGATAGTTTACAAACTGCGAGAGCGAAAGCGAAAAACCAGTTTGCTTTAATTCGATATGAAACTGAAAAAGAAAGGGCTGAAAATGCTCAGAATAAAATTAAAATTTTACAAAGAAATATCGCACTTGGAATTTTAGGTTTAGCTTTTTTAATAGGTTTCTTTTGGTACAAAAAAAGAAAAAAACGTCTTGAGCAAGAAAAAGAAATTTTAAAACAAGAGAAGGAAATCGAAGTCAAAAATACGCAGTTAAAATACTCTAAAAAAGTTCACGATGTTAGTGCTAATGGAATTTATCAAGTCATTTCAGAGATTGAAAATAATAATGATTTTAATAAACTTCATATTTTGGATATGCTAGAGAATATCTACATAAAAACTAGGGATATTTCCTACGAAGACATTTCGGACAACCCGAATAAAGAGTACCAACAACAAGTTTTTAATCTTATCAATTCTTTTTCATCAGATTCTGTAAAGTCTGTTGTCATTGGAAATGAGGAAAAGTTATGGAGTGAAGTTTCTCAAAAAATAAAAGCTGAAACTTTATTGATTCTCCAGGAACTTTTAGTTAATATGAAAAAGCACAGTCAAGCACAGAGATTTTCTATTTTTTTTGAATTAAATGATGATCAATTCTTTATGAATTATACTGATGATGGAGTAGGATTGCGCGAAGATTTTAAAAAGAACAATGGACTTCAAAATATGGAATCCCGTATTTTTTCTTGTGGTGGAACAATTACTTTTGATTCAACAATTCGGGTAGGAACTAAAATAACTGTTGCCTTTCCATTAAATTAGATGCTAATGTTTAAAAAAGTATTGGTTGCGGAAGATTACGAAAGTTCAAGCATTTCGGTCCAAAAAGCATTGGAAGATCTCCAAATTGTAAACGCGGTATATGTCAATTATTGTGATGATGCTTTTAATCTTATCAAAAAGAGTATTTCGGAAAAAGAATCTTTTGATTTGCTGATTACTGACCTTTCCTTTGATGAAGATCATAGAAAACAAGACATAAAATCTGGGACTCAACTTATTGCAGAAGCTAAAAAGATTCTTCCTCAATTGAAAACATTAGTGTTTTCGGTCGAAAAGAAACCTCAGATTATCAAAACCCTTTTTGATGAACAAAAAATTGATGGTTTTGTAAACAAAGGTCGACAAGATGTACACGAACTGAAAAGGGCGATTGATTGCATTTATAAAAACGAAAAATATATTTCTCAGGACAACATTGTTAATCTCAGACGAAACACGATTGAATTAACTACGGTTGAATATACCATTCTAAAACTCTTATCAGAAGGCACTTTGCAAAAAAACATTCCAGATATTCTTAAAGCTAAAAAGATGAAACCAAGCAGTTTGAGTTCAGTAGAGAAATCCTTGAATCAGCTCAAAGACTCTTTTGAAGCCAAAAGCAACGAGCAATTAATTGCCATTTGTAAGGACTCAGGGATTCTTTAATTTCTTAAAAATAAGTTCTCACTGCAAATTCAAATTGATCCATAAAAATAGCCTTGAAGCTGGAGATATTATTTTGTTCATAGAAAAGCAACATCGCTTTTTTGTAATCTATTGAATCCACTGTTCTGAAGGATAGAGGACAATAATTATAGTTCATCAGAATCGCATTACTCACGATTCTCGCCGTCCTTTTATTTCCATTCATAAAAGGTTGGATGTATGAAATCAAAACCAATGTAAGCAGAGCTTTTTCGAAAATATTTTCTTTCTTATTAATCACAGCGCAAGCGGACCTAAGTGCTTCTAAAATTTGAAATTCGTTATCAAGCGGTTTATAATTGGTTCCAGAGATACCCACACGTCTTTTTCTGAGATTCTTTTCTACACCCAATTCTTTTGTGAGTATATTATGGATATCTTCAATTTTTGAAACGCTCAGCGGAGAGAGATAATCTTTGTTTTCAATAATAAAATCCAAAGCTTCTTTATGATTGAGAAGCATTACTGCTTCTTCCTTAGTTTTTCCGGATGCCGTTTGTTTTTCTTTTAATAAACGCTCTGTTTCTAATAGGGAATAGGTATTACCTTCTATTTGAGAAGATTTCCAACTCAGATCAATAGCAAGTCTTTCTAATTCTTTTTGGTAATCGGAAGGATTAAGGTCTATGATGTTGTTTTCGTATTCTTTTTGAAGCAAATTAAGCTTGTCTAATTCATCTTTTGTGAAGACCGAGTTTTTGGTAAGAATTTCATTGACTAATTCGAAATTGAACGTTTCTTTAATCTCTCTTTCATCAATTTCGCTTTCGTAATATTTGTTAATATCAATAGGTTGAATCAATTCAAAAGTTGGTGAAATAGAGTATTTGGTTCCTTTACCTTGACCTTCTGAAACCACAAAATTATCGGCGACCAACTTTGTTAAAGACCGTTTTAAAGTGGCATAACTAACAGAGGCTCCTATGTTCTCAAAAATTTCTTTTGAAGAACTTCTCTTGTTTTCTTTTATGAAATCTATGATTTGTTGGTCTCTTTGATTAATCATTTTTATTTTGTAGCTCACAAATATAATCTTTTAAGCTCAAATTGTACTGATTTTGATTAATATTTTCATTCACAATGAGCTACAATTTTTCATAAATCAAGAATCTTACGGTTTTCCGTAAGGAAAGGTCTGATTATCAATTTACTTTTGAGAAGTTTAATCAATAAAAAAAATCAGTTATGTCAAAAAAACCAATAGGGACAACTGCCAAAACAGCAGAAATTTGTCCCGAATCAGGAGTATGGAAAGTTATTGGAACACCATCGACAACAGCTCCCATTGCTAAAGGAAATAAAATGCCTCCTTATGGTGGAAAAGCTGTTACATGGAAACTTATTCAATATGCTTAACCAATTTGAAGAGAAAGAAATTCTACTCTACAAATTAAGAAAATAAATTATTATGGATTATAAAGTTGTACCCTTTATTGCGAGTATTAATCAACAGAAAGAGAATTCGGGTGTTGTCGCAAGACAATTAGAAGAACTTATTAAACAGTACTCTGATACAGGTTGGAAACATGTGAGATTAGAAAGCGTTTCAACCTTCATTCAGCCAGACAATGGGTGTTTTGGTATTGGTGCGAAACAAGGATATATGTCTTCATATCAAATGGTTGTCTTTTGTAAAGATGAAGTATCTCCTAATCCTAATTATTAAGTTTTATTGGAAGATTATTCCTCCTTCTAAAAGAAGAAAATGCATTTTTAGAACAAGTTGCTCTAATTATGTATATAAAACAACAATAACTAAGGGATTTTTGGAAGGAATTAAAGCTTTGAAATATAGGTTGAAAACATGTAAACAAGGATTTCATCTTGTTGAAAATCAACACGGTGAAATCCAAATTATTCTATCCAATTTTCAAATTATAGAAGAAAACGAAATTTCAGAAAGATTTATAAAAAACAAAACAAATGGGGAAATTTGTAATCACTAAAAGAAAAGACGGCGAGTTTCAATTCAATTTGAAAGCCGGAAATGGAGAAATCATTTTAACCAGCGAAGGTTATAAAACCAAAGATGGGTGTAAAAAAGGAGTTGAATCGGTTAGGGTGAATTCTCAAATCGATTCTCGATTCGATAGAAAAGTTGCTACCAACGACAAATATTATTTTGTCCTAAAAGCAGGAAACGGTGAAGTTATCGGGAAAAGCCAATTTTACAGTACCATCCAAGGTATGGAAAATGGAATCGAGTCTGTAAAGAAGAACGCTCCTGATGCAGAAATTGAAGATGAAACGACTTAATCTAAAATCATGGAACTCAAAATTAAGCTGGAACAACTTCATCAAAGAGTCAATGGTCTGAAAGAGCAAATTCAAACCGAAGAAGCGACTAAAAATGCTTTCGTTTTGCCTTTCATTCAGATTTTGGGTTATGATGTGTTCAATCCTGTGGAAGTTATTCCGGAGTATATTGCCGACATAGGAACCAAAAAAGGTGAAAAAGTAGATTATTTGATTAAAAGAGATGATGAACCAATTTTGATTATCGAATGTAAATCCTGGAAAGAAAATGCTGATGCTCATAATTCGCAACTTCATAGGTATTATCACGTTTCGAAAGCTCGGTTTGGGGTTTTAACTAATGGAATTATTTATAATTTCTATACCGATTTGGAGAAACCTAATATTATGGACGATAAACCTTTTTTGACCATTAATTTGGAAGATTTAAAGGACAGTGGAATCAAGGTTTTAGAAAGTTTCACCAAATCAGATTTCAATTTGGAGAATATTCTCAATTCGGCGGAAGCGATGAAATATATTAAAGCGATTCGTTCTGAATTTGAAAAAGAAATTGAAAATCCATCCGATGAAATGGTAAGATTGCTCGTTAATAAATTTTTTGACAGACCACTTACTGCAACGAGAATGGTAGCTTTTAAAGAATACACCAAAAGAGCGTTGAGCGTTTCCATCAATGAGTCTATAAGTTCTCGATTGAAATCTGCATTGAGTATCAATGAAAATATCGAGTCCGAAAAGCAAGAAACGTCTATCGACGAGAAATCCGAATCAAAACACAATACGACAGAAGACGAAACGGAAGCTTTCTACATTGTAAAAGCAATTCTTCGGGAAAAAGTTTCATTAGATAGAGTTGCTGATAGAGATACACAATCGTATTTCGGGGTTCTGCTGGACAATAATAACCGAAAACCCATTTGTAGATTTCACTTTAACGGTTCTAAAAAATATTTAGAAGTTTTTCATAACGGAAAAGATGCTGGAGAAAAATTTCTTTTAGAAAACCTTGAAGAAATCTATAACTATAGAAATGAACTATTAGAAACTTTAGAAAATTATAAGTAATATGAGAATAGAAGTTTACACTGTTAATCCCCAAAAATTGAAATCTGACATTTTAGAGAAATCAGACCGAAATGATTTAAAGACTTGGAAAATACGTAAAAACGCTAAAGGAGAGTTATTTTTGACTCATGCCAGTCAGTGGGAAGATGCTGCACTACTTCAATTAATGGTGCATGATAAGCGATTAATTATAAGCGTTAATTGGTGGAAAGATCAAGAACCCGAAGAGTATACAAAAAACATTTATTTGGGTAGATTTTCTGAAGCTCTCTTAAATCACTTTAGCCAATATTATACTTCGTTCCAAATTTTCCCATAAAGAATTTAAAGTAAAAATCCATGAGAACATTTTTACAAATTTTATTTTCAGCAATGCTTTTGCTTTCCTGTGCAAAAGCCAACGAAACGAAACTTACACATGACGCGCGATGTACAGGCTCCGATTACTGTACGGCTTGTTCCAACTGTAGTAGATGTGCACATTGCAGTTCTGGTGGAAGCTGTGGTGTGTGTAGAGGAAGTTCTTCTGGAAGAAGTTTTTATTCTGCTCCCAAACCAAAAAAAGCCACTAAAAAGAAAAACACAAATTTAACATTTACAAGTTCTGGAAGCAGTAGATCATCAAATAGTAATTCTTCAGCGAAAACCTATAATTTTTCATCAGGAGAAACTTTGCTTTATGTCAATACTGATCTGCTAAACATCAGAGAATCCCCAAGTACAAAATCTGAGATTTTGGAAAAAGTTGAGCGTTATGATGCACTTATTTATCTTGAAGCAATTGGTTCTTGGTACAAAGTTGAAGTAAAAGAAACAGGAACTGTTGGTTATGTTTATTATAGTTTGGTTAACCCATGATAACCACGATTTAATATGACATGTAATAGCCACTACTTGATCTGACAGTTTTGTTTAATAGTCGGAAAAAACTGTCAGTTATTCTCTAAAGTCTTTACTACCAAAAGTAAGGATTTTTTGTTCTTCAACAAGTGTTTCCAGTAATTTTTCTTTTGCCATTGGTTTACTATCCAAAAACGTTTGCATAGGTGTTTTCCCGTAACAGTGCTTTCCTGTGTGAGTTCTTTGGTTATTGTAATACAAAAGCCAACTATTGAGGTCTAATTGAAGCTCTTCTATACTTCTATAAATCTTTTTTCTAAAAGCTATTGCATAGAACTCATCTTGAATGGTTCTATGAAAGCGTTCGCAGATACCATTAGTTTGCGGACTTTTAGCTTTTGTTTTGGTATGATCAATGTCTTCAATAGCCAAGTAAAGCTGATATTCATGCTGGTCTCTTATACCACAATATTCCGTTCCTCTATCAGTTAAAACCCTTAGCAAACGAAGCTCCTGCTGTTCAAAGAAAGGAACTACTTGGTCATTAAGCATATCAGCAGCGATAAGTGCATTTTTACGGTCATATAACTTGGCAAAAGCTACTTTCGAATACGTGTCTATGAATGTTTGTTGGTAAATATGTCCAACGCCTTTAATGTTACCCACATAATAGGTGTCTTGTGCTCCCAAATAACCTGGGTGATGCGTCTCAATTTGTTCATTCGCTTTTTTATTGTTTTTATAGGTATTCACGAATGCTATGCATTTCACCATGTGCTTTCTTTTCTTCTTTGGCTCTTTCTAATGCTGATAGTTGTGATTCTGTTAAGACAATACCTTCTTGTGCCGACTTTGCTTCTAATGCTTTCAATCGAAGTTTAAAAGTATGCAAATCGTGTCTGAGCCAAATACTTCTCACTCCTCCCGGAGAAATTGAAAAGCCTTTCTTTCTAAGTTCGTTACTTACACGAAGCTGACCTAAGGCTGGATTCTCAATAGCTATATCTACTACTGCTTTTTCAATAGCTTCGTCTACACGATTCTTTAATACTGGTTTTCTTCGTGAAATCTCCTGTAATGCCAATTCTCCTCCTTGCTCGTAAAGTTCCTTAAACCTATAGAAACTGTCTCGAGAATAACCCATTACTTTACACGCTTTGGAAACGTTTCCTAAATGTTGGGCTAACTCTAATACGCCTAGCTTGTTCTTAATGATTTTTTGTTGTGTTGTCATAATTCTTAATCTGTTTTAAAGTTATTCTTTTTTATCCTAACTGTCAGATTAAGTATTGACTAATTCAATTAAAGGGGTAGGAAAAATCTTTTCCTACCCCTTTTTTCTAATCTAATTTTGTGTATTCAACAATAATTCTAAACTTGTCCGGCATTTTTCCATCGGTACTATACAAGATATTGTTACGATGAATGATAAATTGACCACTTTCAGGATTATACTTTCCTTTTATCTCATGTTCTATATTTTCAAAAATCAAGTTTGGGAGAGAGTAATCTAAATCAGGGATTAAATCAATCAAATTTAATTCGCTCTTTCCGCTGCCTCCCTCAATTTCAAAAACTCTTTTATAAACAGGTTTTTTGTTAATCCACTCACCAATAGTTAATTCTTCATTGCTATAGCTGAGAGTTACCCATAAATTATTAACTGCGTTATTCAGATTATTGATGGATGAATTAACATTGTTTTTCCAAACCGAATCAGTTCCTGCTAGTTTGTATGAGTTGATAACGTTGCTCCATACATAAGCATCCCCCTTTTCGATATCTATATAAAACTTTCCGTTTTCTCCTGTTGTTGGAAAGGCACTTCGTTTATCACAACTTAAGATGTTATCATACACTTCCATGGATGCTACTTTAACATCCCCATTTTCATCGACAGCATAGTCGATATATGCTGCCGAACCGGGTTCTGCAACTTGGTAAATCACATTGGTTTCCAACTTATCTGCCGGAGGTAATGCGTTTACCCTGATTATTTTTCCTATTTCTGACATTTTTTATATTTTTAAAATTAAACATAAGAAAGGCAGAGCAGAGATAGCTCTGCCTTAGTTTTAAACTATTTTTTTGTAAGGTTTTATTGATTAACTCCAGTCTCCTCCGATGACTTTTGAAGACTCGGATAGCGTTCCTAATGACACATTGTCAATAGAGAAACTTTTTTCTGTTTCCAATTCTTCAGGATTTTCGCAGTTTGTAGGATCTGCTTCTGGGAAGATTGGCAATGGTTGATCCGCATCTGTAGGTAATCCTGTGGATTTATCCTGAAGGATGGTTAATGTAGTTGGTATTCTTGTAATCCAATATTTACCTTGTGGTTTTCCTGTAGGTTCTCTCATCTCATCCACAATACTCATATACATTGGATCTCCGATGACAGGGACTTCGCCTCCGTTCCAGATGAGTCCTGTTTCCAAGAAAAGCTGTACTGCGTCTTCAAAGCCTGGGTTCACAGTGATGATAACTCTTGCCATACCAGATTTGTGAATTATGAGAAATAAAAACTCCGAAGTTGAGTTCTTCGGAGATAACATTTTTTTATATAATCAACTTATTAATCACATCTTCCCTTTTTTATATTAATCGAATTTCCTCTTGCATAAAAAAAATGATTATCGACAATATTAAAATCTACCTCAACATCAGCTAAGGAAAACGAAGGACAATTAGAAGTATCTCCCATTACATTCCCTTTATTATCTAAAAGACGAATATATCCTAAACTTCCACTTATGCCACCATCACCCGGTGCTGTAAAAAATCTTTTTTCTTTATAAATTTCTACAACATACTTTCCATCAGGACTTATTTGTGAGCTGATAAACTCTTTTTGGTTTAGAAATTTATATACAATTAATGAGATTAAAAATATTGAGATTAGTATAATAACTACTTTTTTCATATTAAAAATTTTGACTAAGGTAGGAAAATTTACAGTTATTTCAACTCAAATGTCGGATATATCACGTTATATGTGTAAAGATTAGAATACTTATAGCTGTCTTCTCCTTTCCCTGTGTCAGATCTATAGTCTCTATAGCTTTTATTAGATATTCCTGCATCCGTTCCAAATTTATATACTTCTTGGTTTACATAAGACCACGATCCAAGAGGCTGTTCTCCTACGAAGTCAAAACCATCCTTGATATAGGTGCCAATTTTTTCTATTTCAACTTTTATTTTTCCATTGTTATAATGCAAAAAACCTTTAGCTGAAAATCTTAAATTACAATTTGCAATGGCTCCAAAGAAGTCATCGAGTTTATTAAATACAGATTCATTGTAAGGAACACTCAGAAAATAATATTTTTCAAATATGGGCATTAGTTCCAGTGCTTCTCCTCCTTTTAATTCTTTTGGACGTATTTTCTTTTCAACAATCCTCCATGAAAATGTATTAAATTCAGTTACAGCATTGTTAATGGTAGGATACTGTACAATTCCATCTTTTTCCATTTTAATTATTTCCTTTTTGAGTTGGTTAATTGCATCTTTCTTTTTCCAGTCATCCTTGTGTTCTTCGTAAAAATTTTTAAATTTTTCGAAATGTAGCAACCCTCCTAATGTATAATAATCCAATTTTGGATTTGCTTCCCATGGATATTGATTTCCTTTTCCTTCAAACCATTCAATTTGAGCTTTTTCAGCTAAATGCCAATTTAATTTTTTCATTATTTTAGGTATTAGCGTAACAAAATGAATTTTTAAGTTTTGTCCTTCCCATCTAGGATCTGGATAATAAATTTCTTTTCCAACAGTAATTCTTAATAAGAAAAAACAAATAGTTTTACCATCACACGAATTAAACATTTTTTCTTGATTTATCTTTATCTTCATTTTGCTTTTACTTATCTTAAAGCTAATTGATTCAATTTGGTTACCATTAGTTCTATTTATTACATCAATTGTTGCCTTTTTTCCTATTGCTTCCTCATAAAATATGCATAATGTGAAAATTTCATCTATTCCAAAAGGTAAAACACCATTGTGAAATCCTCCCCATTTTATATCACACCAATAATAATCTGCAATATATTTTTCTTTTTTATCCCTCTCCTGTTTCATCATTTTATAAATCGGAGAAGCAACTATTCTTTTATTCTTGTTCATTTTTTTAAATTTTAAATTATTGTAAAAAAACAGGCGACTTTTTACCGCCTGTTCGTAAAATAAATGCTATTCTAAATAGTTAAACAAGGTTGTTGTACTATCTTTTCCTGCATCCATATGCACGTCTCTTTGCTCAAAACTGGTCGCTGTTTCTAGTTCCGAAGGATTTTCGCAATTATCCACATCGATTTCTGGAAAAATCGGAAGTGGCTTATCCACAGGAAGTCCAGTCGATTTATCTTGCAAAATCGTCAGTGTTGTAGGAATACGCGTAATCCAGTATTTGCCTTGTGGTTTTCCTGTGGGTTCTCTCATCTCATCTACAATGCTCATGTACATTGGGTCTCCAATTACAGGAACTTCTCCTCCGTTCCAGATTTTTCCGGTTTCTAAGAAAAATTGTACAGCATCTTCAAAACCTGGTTTTACAGTTACAATGACTCTCGCCATACCAGCTTGTAAGAAACTTCTAAACAAAGGATCTACACTTTCAGAAATGTACATTTCCTGCCATTTATTTCTATTTGCCCAATAATAAGGATAAAAAGTATAATCCATAATTTCCCATTCGAAGGCCTGTTCCATAAATTTGGCAAGTGCTGTGTATTGGTCTAATTGTTCTCCAAGAATAACTTCGAAAGTCGGCATGGTTTCACCATTGGTAAAATTTTGTCCCAAAATGTTTAGGTAATCTTGCAAAAGATAAGCGATACAATTATGCTTCAAAACATCTGCTTCCATATAACGGTAGAAGTTGCCTTGTTTTTCCTTGGCATCGGCTTCTTTTTCCGCTTGTGCTGCATCTATAGCTGCTTGATCATCTTGGAATTTTTTGTAGGCTGCTTCGTAGGCTGCAATAATGGCGTTAAAGTTTTCTATCTTCCAAGCATCCATGAACGCATCTGAAAGTTGGCAATATAGCGTTATATTTAGCGTTACATCTTCAATATTCCTTCCCCTGTATAAAAAATTAAATGATCCTGTTAGATTAAGACCCCCTTCGTTAAATATACCTTGATTGAACCTGCTTCCAAAATTTAAATTTTTCTCTCCCCCTTTTCCATTGCTACAATAAAATTCACTATTATGATACGACACATTTCTTTTCATATAATATTGTACCTTCATACTTTTGGCCGCATAATCTTGAGTAATATTTATTGGGGTTCCAACTGCTCCAAAAGGTTTTACGGAATTAGGCCTTCCTACAATATCTTGGTTAACTTCAATATTAGATTGAGGTAAACTAGTTAAAGTAACTCCATAAACTCCCGCCCAATATTCTAGTAATTGCTGTGTTGCAGTTTTGGGGTTTCCCATTGTATTTGTTGGTGATTTTCTAGGATCTATTGGAGCTGTAATAACCTGCGCTTTGCCCACTGTAAGTGCTAAACGGTGTAATCTTGCAGGTTCCGGAACCATAAACTCAAACATGGCACGTTTTCCATAATTATAGATTTGGTTTTTCATCTTTTTATCGATCCATCTATATACTCCAGTAATATGTTGTGGTCTTGCTGCATCCGGATTATCGGTATCTGTTACTTTACCTCGGTTGTCAAATTCATGAACATTGGTTTCGGTGTATTCCTTGATAATCTTCTGTACTCTTTCTTCGGAAATTTTGGTAAGTACTCTTTCCATTGCTCTCTCAGTAATTTCCTGAGATTTCATTACAGCCTGTCTTGTGCTGTCATGCTGAGCGGTATTATTGGCATATTCAGCACCTATTTCGAATGTCATTCCATATCCACCGTAAGTAGCACGTGTATGAGCAGTAATACTTCTTTGTTTATCCAGCTCTTTTGCTACTTCAGTTTGCATATCTGTTCTGGAAGTTTTGGAGGTGTCTGATATTTTTTCTGTTTCTTGAGATTTTGATGTGGTATCCGTAATTTCAGAATAATCTCTTGCAACAG
Source organism: Chryseobacterium sp. CG10_8 (assembly GCF_058117085.1). NCBI lineage: Bacteria > Pseudomonadati > Bacteroidota > Flavobacteriia > Flavobacteriales > Weeksellaceae > Chryseobacterium > Chryseobacterium sp. CG10_8. Next base: position 28,001 of record NZ_JBYVEB010000008.1, read on the forward strand.
AAGATTTGTGACGAAGTTCACTTGCCATTACATTTTCAATATTAGAAACTTCTCCTGGAACATAGGCGTGAACACTTTGTACCACTTTTAAATAATCTGCAACGCCTAACCGCTTAATTCCGAAATTTTTTCTTGGTCCATTTGTAACTCCTGATGATGTTCCTCCTGCTGTAGGTTCATCAACTTTAATTCTATCCAGAGCCAAAATACCTGTATAAAGATTATTGTTACTAAGGTTTGCCAATTCTAAAACTGATGACCTTCCATTACTAAAAAACAGCTCCAATTTGAATGCAGAAATACTGCTGAACTTATTATTGAGCATAATAGGAAAAGTGATCTTATTGTCTATGACCAAAATATTTCCAAAATCTTCAATGTGCTGTCCTGTGTTGGTTGTTGCTGTTAATTTTGCAGAAGCTATGTCCCAAGAAGCGTTTTCTACCTCAAAAGAAAAATTAACACTACCTCTTGCAGGTATTAAAAATCTTCTTTTCCAATTGGCAATTAAACTATATGCTAAATGGGTAATATTAGTGTTTGCTGCAACAGGAATCAAAGCTCCTCCAATATTAGTATATTGCTGTTGTGCTAAAGAAGAATTATCTAGAACTGTTTGAGATGCAGAAACGATTTGGTCTTGTAGTTTTGCAAAAACATCATAGTAGGTTTTGTAGGATGCATCAATACTAACTCCTGTTTCTCCTAATTGCATGGATGTTTCCGAAGTTAATATTTGTTCATATTTTGACAAACTTTCTAAGTTTTCGTTTTCAAAATCCAAATCGGAAAACAATTCAATAAACAAATCTAAAGATTCTGGTGAAAGTCCTGTTTTCAGATCTTCAAAATTAATTTCATTTTTGTAATAAAATTCAAATGGGGGAACTTCAAATTCTCGAAGTTGTTCATACAATCGGTCAATTTCTTCTTGTGGAGTATCTTCTTTAATTTTGGCTTCAATATCATTGAGTATTATCTCATACTTTGCTAATTGTTCTGCATTTTCCTCAAGATATTTTGAATAGGCTTCTTTATAAGCTCCTTCCTTTGATCTATGGTAGCTTTTTTGAAGTTTTTCTAACTCTTTGTTAAGTTTTTCCAAGGATTCCTTTTCTTGTGTGGCTTTACTAACAACAAGCTGTTGATTGGCATTTACTTTCAGCCTTTGCTCAACAGCTGCAGTTAGACTATTTCCCGACAATCTATTTGCAAGTGAAGATTCCGAAGCAGTTTCTTCTACAAAAAGTTCTTTAGGCATTACAATTTTTCCATTCAAAGCATTTTGCAATGGGTTTTCGCCATTTGCTTTTAGCACATCCTCATCAATATTCATATTTTGTGCAAACCCTAAATGTATGGCTTTAAGGATATGACTAATGGCTTCCTTCACATAGAAATCTTTTTGAGAAACTACTTGATAAATTAGATTATCCCAAAGAAGTTCAAATACTTTAAGACCTTCTCCATTAAGTTCTTTTTTAGAATCGATTAAAGTAGTGTAATAGCTTTTGGTATATGCCAAATCTTGATCTTCAATTTTTTCTTTTTTGGAAACTTTTCTTCCAATAATTAGCAATTGTCCAAATATTCCAGTTTCCAATTTTTTTTCTGAGTCGAAGGCTGTACTTTCAAAATTGCTTGATTTTATTGCATTCTCCATAGCCCTAATTTTAGCTACAGAAGCTCCTCTTCCTGATACAGCAGTATCAAAAACTCCTTCTACTCCTTCTGGTCTGTGGATAAACCCTAAGTTTCTTCTTTTTGTTTCTGTAAGTTGTGGGTTTCTTAAACTCACAAATCTGAACAGCGTTTGTGCTGCATTATTATTTGTTGACATTTTTTTAATAAATTTGTTTGGTTTTAATTGTTAAAATATTGAAGGACATTCTTTAGCAATGTTTTTCTTCTGTTTTAGCATATTTTTTAAGGTGGTGTCCGCTAAAATGGATGTCCACCTTTTTCTTTAATGGTTCCTTTCATGGATTTTATTTTAATTATTATCATCTTGTTCTTGGAATCTTAGTTCCATTTCGTCATAGTCTTTGGAAAAGAAATCTTCCATTTCCAGCAGTTCGTCTTGGATGTGTAACTCCAACAATTCTTCGTCTGTGAAAAGCTTTATATCAAGTGCTTTTTCGTTTTGAAATTCGGTGATTGGGTCTTGTGTTTTCATTGTTTCTTTCTGTTAATCTCTCGGAAACAAAAGTAGATGGCTAATGCGACAAAAGTCTTCGCTTCAGAAATTGAGTTTTACTTTTTTTTAGAAAACTGAGTCATTGTGTTGGCAATCAATACTAAAATTTCCAATGCTTTTTTCCAATTGAATTTTTTCTTCGGTTTTTGTGGTCCTGGGTTTGCTGCTGCAAAAGCGGAGTTCATTGTTGTTGTCATTTTTTTGTTGTTGCGAGCGAAACGAAGCAATCTTTTTGTTTTATTGCTCCGATTCATTCAGGTTAATTATTCTGTTGATATTTCTGAAAACAAATGTAGATGGGTGATGCGACAAAAGTCTTCGCATTAAAAATGAGTTTTCATTTTTTTTATTAATTCAATTCTTTTTTTATTCTGGAGAATTAATATTAGTAATAAGACTTATATTAATTATTTATAAGTAAAAAAACTTATATTTTGTTTTTGATTAATTTTTGAACAATATGGTTAAGCTCTTCTTTGTTTTCATCAATATAGCAGAGACCCGCTTGGATTAGAGCTTCTATATTTTTTTTGCTGACATTGTCCATTTCTGGAGAAGCATTTTTAAGAGAAGGATTAATCCGATAATAATTTTTTTGGTTACGGTGTCCCAACGTATCATATATTTGCGACAGTTGGTAATCAACCGTTTCTGCATTGGCAGACATCAGAATATCAATTATAGGAGAGACCCATCCGATCTTACCTGCTTTGGATAATTTTCGGTAGGAGTAAGTTTTGGACTCGGTTCCTGTTCCCAAAGAGATAATAATCATATCATTGGCTTTTGGGAAGTTAGGTTTCTGATGTGTTTTGAATATTTCTGCGAATGCTAATTTTCTGGCTTCGGCATAGGCACATAATGATGGATTATTGGCATACATTCCACCATCAATCAAACTAAAAATCTGTCCATACATGGATTTAATTTGTGCCGGTTTGAAATATGTAGGAGCCGCAGAAGTTGCTCTACAAATATCTTTTACCAAAAAATTATTGATGCTCTCCTTCGCATTGATGGCATTGAAGAGTTTTGCTCTTCGGTTTTCGATGTCATAACTTGTGATTAAGCAAGGCTTGATTAATTCTTTTAGTTCTAAATTTCCAAAGAAATCATGGAGGTTTTCTTCTAAAGCTTCTTCCGAAATTTTTTCGTTGAATAGGCCAAAAGGATTAATCAGCTTTTCCCAAAAAGAAACCTGAAAAATATCGCCTCCTTTTTCGGAATACAATTCTAATCCTTTTTGGATGGAATATTTGGCTTTTCCGTTTTCTCCCGGATAGAGTAGGATAGAGGTAATCAATCCACCGGTACTGCTTCCTGCAACCAAATCGAAGTAATCTCCCAAATTATTTTCTGGATGGTACTTCTGTAGTTGCTCTTCGATGTAGCGCAGAATTATACAGGAAATAATCCCCCGAATCCCGCCTCCGTCTAATGATAAAATGGTAATTTTTTTCATTTGTTTAGTCATTACGAGCAAAGCGAAGTAATCTTTTGCTTTTTATTTTGCTCTGTTGTCTTCTGAAACAAATGTAGTTGCGGGTGGCGACAAAAGGTGACGTGTTAGAAATTTAATTTGCAATAAGTTTATTGAATTAATAAAAATAACCGTCTCATAATTGAGACGGTTTCATTAACTTTAAGTTATTCAAAGTCTGACAAAGATGGTATATCTGGCCATCTTCCTGCTTCATATTCTTGAATGTAGTATTCATCAGATCGGCTTGTTCCAAATACTATAATTTTTCCAGTTTTATTTTCTACTAAAAAGGGTGAGTTGCCAATTAATCTAGCCCCTTCTTCTTTAGTATCTATATATTCTTTCGAATTATAGGAAAATATTATTCCATAATCTTTCTTGATTGAAAGTTTGTCTAAAATAACCAACTCTATTCCTCCCCTTTGTTCCTTTTTCTTTAAGTAGTCATTTGCAATCTTAATAATCTCTTGTTCTGTTAGCATAATAATTTAATTTGTTTTTAAAAATTTGAATGATTTAAATTCTTGTAGAAGATTTATTTCGCCTAAGAAGGTTTGTCCCTCAATATATTTGATTCTATCTTTCTCTAATTTCATTATATTAATAACATGGGATTTCAAATTTGGTCCTCTTTCACAGAGTAAAATTCCTCTGTCCCCAATTGACATAAACTCTTCTTGCGTCCTTAACGTTTTGAGTTCAAAAGTTCTAAATCCTTTAATTCCTACTCCATATAAGTTTTCTAATACACGATAATTTTGTGCCTCCGAATAAACAGCAGTGTTAATTTTACCAGTTCTAAAAAATTCTTCTATGACTTTTACTACTTCTACACAATTATCTCTTCCTATTTGCACAATCTTTTCCGTTCCGTCAACTTCTTTTACAATATGATTAAAATAAATTCTTGCATCATTAATAAAATCTATTGCATTTTCGGCGGTAATTTTGGTTTCTTGTAGAGCTTTTAAACCAGCTCGAAACTCTTGTACAGACATGCTAGTATGAGCTACAATGTCTACTAATTCATCTGCCATTCCGGCAAGGCGGCTTAGTTCCTCTTTTATTTTTGCCGGATTTCCTCCCGCTTTTCTGAAGATATAGTCTAAAAAAGTACCTGTTCTTTCAGAAGAGTTTCCTTGGAAAACTTTCTTGCATTTATAAAAAATGCCTATTTCTTTATCCGCATTTTCTACAAAAAGAACATTCAGTTTCTCAAAAACAGATTTATGTTTTGTTACTTTCTTAATACCGTCATTTAACAGTACTGTGAGTCCTTTTTTGGAAAAGCCTTTTAAGGGAAACGAATATAGGGTATTTTTGATTAAGTTGCTAATTCTATTTTGTTTGGCAATATTAGATCCCGAAGCATACATAAGAACTGTTGTCTCCAGCACCGCTGTTGTCGCTTTTGGAAACCATGTTGCTAATAGACTTCCTGCGCCTTGTGCCATGTATATATTATCCCAAGTATTTAATACTTTTCTGCCTCTAGAAGTCATTTGCAATTCTTCTCGCAGTTTTGTTTCTATATAAAAATCTGCGATTGCAAAACCGATGTCTGCACATGCAATATACAGAGGGACACCAGATACTCCTGATTCTAAAGTAGAAAGACTAACCGCAACTACAAGTAAGTCCCCAGCAATACGTAAGCCCCTAAGTGCTTCTTCTGTTGTTTTTCGTTGAGCGATGTGGTATAAAAATAGAGCGGGAACTACCGTGTCTATCTCCATGTTTTTTTTCTCTCCATTTTTTAGTTTCACTCGATCATAAAGTTTGAGACTCAGCATGTCTAAGGGACTGAATTGTCCGTCTTCAATTAATACCTCATAATCAAATTCCTCCTTTTTTAGATTCCACGCTTTGACGGTATTCTTTAGTGTTACTTTGTGATTGGGGTTTCGTTCCATCCAAATTCCTTCAAGTTCACAGTGTCTCTCAACAGTGTCATTATCTTTTGTTACTCCGAAAGCAAAAAGGCATCCTTTTTTTTCTGGTTGGTGTTGATCATCCATAGCATGTCTTGACTGCATAAAAGCGGTAATATATGCTACAAAAAGTTCTTTATTACTTAAGCTTTGTAGATGATGTATTTCTTGTATTTCCGAAATGATTCCTTCTCCTATATATTCACTTTCTCCATCTAATGAATGGTAGATATGAAGTATAAGCCCTGGGTCATTCTTTAGTTTTTCATAGACAAACTCTCCCGAAATAGCAGTGAGAATACGCATGGCATACCTGCTTTTGTCCCGAAAAGGATCTATAAATGAGTCAATCCATGTGCTGATAGAAATTTGATCTCTGGACATTTGTGAGTCATATTTTAAAAACTTAATAAAATGGTTCCACAATAATTCGTCTGAAAGTTTCTTTATTTCGCCTTTATATTTTACTCCGTTCAATACAAAATCAGGTAATATCTGATAAAAAAACTGTAAATCTTCAATGGAGCTGAGCCCAAAACCTATTTCCTCAAAGTCTAAGATTAATCCTACTTTTGCCATATCCTCATGATGAGGAAAAAGATGAGATATTACATCTATATAATCATTAGCGTTGCTTAGATACATCAATATGGCATCTGGTTCTGTATTGTCTTTGAGAATCGTTTCTACTTCATTTTTAACCAGATCTATTCCTTAATTTATTTGTTCTATAAGGAATTCTTATTGAGCATGTTATCTCTTTCTTTGTAATGTTTACCGTCATTTTATGAGTATACTTTTGTGGATCAATATATCCTAGACTTATATTAAGCCATACTTTACCATCAATTCTTTCGAAAAAAGTACTCCTAGCTATTAATTGATCTATAGGAGGTTTCTTTTGAATTATCAGATTTTTAACCACTTCAGTTTTCAATCTTGTATTGTCAATCTTTGGAGATTCTATTTTTTCAACCTCTATTTTTTCAACCTCTTTTCGAGCACTAATAAAATTCTTTTCTGCATCAAAAATATAAGTGTTAAAATCTATGTTAGATTTTAATATAGTGAAAAGAGTTATCTCATCTACCCACAGGTTTGTAAAGAATGATTTTATAGGATTATGTACTATTTTTTCGCCTCTCATTTCAGCCCAAACATCCCTACTGATGTCTTCGAAAGATTTATTGGCTTTACCTACTGTAAAAAGATCTTTTCCTTTTCCTAAATTTCCTTTTTGTATTTGTTCAAAATTTAAGATACTACTACTTTTAAAAGTGTTCATTAACTCTTCCTGATCATGAGAGTCAAAGTCATAAAAATCAGGAAATGTTTCGTAAATGTTCATGTTTTTTTGGTTTTAATTGTTACTATTTTAGAAATCATATTTCCTTTTTACACTACGACATAACCACTTTTATCCTGCCTCATCTTAGATAGCAGTTTCCAAGAATTTTTAATCGTTCCGGATGTGGTGGTAATTTGTCTTTTTTCAAAATGAGGGAGGTCTTTGAAGCGTTTCCAGTTTCCGCCCCAATCCCAACCGTATTTTGCGAAGATTTTCACACACTCATACCAATCGGCAACGCGGTCATTGTCCCAATCTTTTGCGGTGTCCCAGCTTGCGACTTTTCCATCAATCATCAAACAAATGTCAACTGCTAATCCGTAGTTGTGGATGCTTTGTCCGGGTTTTGCATTGGTTACTTTTTGTCCGGGTTTGGTTCTTCCCAAAGAGTAAAGGTCGGCTTGTTGCTTGAAGGTTCGCAGTCCTTGTGTAATCCGTACTTCAGCTTTTCCGGTGAGTGCTTTATTGCACTCTTCGATAATCTGTGTGACTTCATCCCTTATCAAAGGGTGTAATTTTTCAATTCTTTGTTGTGTTACTTTGTCCATAACTTTTGGTTTTAATTGTTACTGGAGCAAAGCTAATCCGCTAAAGCGACAAAAGGCTTCGCATTAAAAATGGATTTTGTAAGATAATTTTTATCAGATAAAGAATAAAAAATCCGCAACTTGGTTTGGTTGCGGATAGAATCGTGAGTTTAATTTTTTACTTGTAATGATTTATGCTTTCTTGCAGGTGATGTTTGATATCATCAATTAAGCATTGCGGTTCTATGACAACCACTTCCTTTCCAAAAGACAAAATTTCCTGCATAAAATCATACGTTGGATAAAGCACCAACTGAAAAACATAGTTTTCGCTATCCTCAGAAATAATTTCTTGGGTACTGTGAAGCGGAAAACTTTTGATGTATTCGCCTTGTGATTTTGTGGTTTGGATGACAATTCGTTTAGGTTCTGTGTTGTCAGGATTCATAACACCGAACGCAAATTTGAATTGTTCCTTAAGACTTATGTTCTCATATTTTTTGAATGTAGCTTTCATTACCTCTAAATTAGTAATGCGATCCAAACCAAATGATTTTAAAATATTGTCTTTTTTATCAATTGCAATGAGATACCAGCGATCTTTGGATTCCTTAAGTGCAAGTGGATGAACTTTCCTAATCGTATGTTCTTTCTTTAGATAACTTTCGTGGTTAAAGCTAATCACCCTTCGATTTCGGATGGAAAACAGTAAGTCATAAAAGTTAGTAACTCCTGTTGGTTTTCTGCTGTCAAGAAAAACATAATCAGCAAAATCAGGATAGGCATTGACTGCATTAACAATTTGATGGGATTCCAACAATCTTTGGTTGTACTCGTCAACTTCCATAATTGGTCGATCCTCGATAAAATAGCGGTTGTCTTTTTTCTTTTTGTTTTTAATGGAAATATCAAAAAGCTGTTCGATGTCCCTCAAATCTCTTTGCAATGTCCTAATCGTATAAGAATAGATTTGTGCATCTACAAATTCATAAGAATTGAGCAAGTAATCCTGTATTTGTTCAAAAGTTGCAGGAGATTTTTCTAATCGTTTGATAATAAGCGAATATCGAGCAAGAAAGAAGTCTTTTTTCATGTTTTTTTATTGATAAACAAATATAAAGTGGCAACACGACAAATCGTGTCGCTTTAAAAAAATAATTTTCAACTAATCTCAGCAGCATTGTAAGTAAGAGATTGTTAATACTTTAAATTTTTGTTAAAAAATAGACATTAAAAGATAAAACAAAGAATTACCTTTGTTTTCATAAAATATTACGCAAAGCGTAAGCTATCAAACAGGTTACTGAAAACCGCTAATTTTCACTGATGACCAAGTTGATAGGCTTACGCCTGCGCCTCTATACGGGCGTGGGCTGAGTCTTTCTGGTCATCGGGTTCTTAGCGGTACCTCAGTAACAGATTGGCTTCGGTTCCACGCCTTTGTTGTTTCAGAACAATTCGATACCAGGAACCCGTATCATAAAAAAACCACAGATTTTATGAAGATTTCAATTTTCATTTTGGGAGAATTCATTTTTCCCATGAGCAGCATCGCATTGCTGCAGAGCTCTCCAGAGCCACCTTATGAACCTCGGTTCAACATTATGCACATCTTATTTATCCTGGTTGGATTCCTGTATTTTTTGCCCAGTATTATCGGGTTAGTAAGAAAGCACTATAACCTAATCGGTTTAATTGCGCTTAATGTATTATTAGGATGGACTTTGATTGGTTGGGTAGCCGCATTGATTTGGAGTTTGCTCAGAAGCAGTAAAGGTATGGTCATCAATAATTTTTCGGAGACAATATCTCCAAATAGGTATTCTCAACTAGAACAGCTGAACCAACTCAAAAGTACTGGTGCCATTTCAGAGGAAGAATTTGAAACCGAAAAACAAAAACTATTAAACCAATAAAAAAATGGATAATTTAGATAATACCAATCAAGACCATCATAACGATCAAAATCAAGAACCCAATAAAAGTAAGAAAGGATTTGATAAAAGCAATGGACATTTGCTTACCGACGAATTGATTCAAATGCGTTCGGATGCCATGTTCAACAAAAAATACAGATTTCTTGGCAGAAAATCAAATGATATCCACTATGGATACTTCGAATGTACAGAACATAATATCCCCTTCGAGCAAATGTTAAGCTCTCATTTTGCCGGAAGAGTTCCTAAAGGTTGCCAGGAGTGTTTTCATCATACCCTCAGCACCACGATCAAAGCCCGAAACTTCTCCATGCCAAGAGATAAGCATCCCCACGCATTAACCGATGATTATGTGAGAGATAAGTGCAAAGAAGTACATATGGGAAAACTCAAATTCATTAAAAGAGATGAAAATGATTTCAGATATGGCATCTTTGAATGTGCTCACGGAAAGCTTCTGAGAAACATGGTTAGTTATAACCTTAAAGGAAGCTTTCCTGAAGGTTGTGGAATATGTACTAAAGAGAACCGAAAGTACGAAAGTATTCTTACTCCGGATATTGTACGAAAAAGATCCTTTGAGCAATTTGGAGGACAAGTCTATTATTTAGAGCGGGATATAAAAGATAAAGAATGCGGGTGGTTTCTGTGTAGAGAACATGGTATTAAATTCAAGCAGAAACTATACAAACATTTCAAAGGACAAAGAGCGTGTAGTCTCTGTCAAAAAGATCAGAGCCGACTATGGAAATTGACTTATCAAGAATTGCTGAAGTATTTTTCAAAGGAAGACATCATTACAGAGAAAACATACGAAGATTGTAAAAACACCTACCACCTCAGATTTGATTTTTACGTTGAAAAAATAAATCTACTGGTTGAAGCCGACGGAGAAGGGCATTTTTTCAATGTTCCGCAATGGAACGGCGAAGAAGGATTTAAAACCAGACTTAGCAACGACAAAATAAAAGATGATTATACCCGAAAAAATAATATTAACTTTATTCGGATTGCATTTTACGAAATCAACCAAATCAAAACAATCATTGAAGAACAAGTAAAGAAGATTGAAAGGGGAGAGTTTGTATATCGGATACACCATAACAAGCTTCCGGAATAGCAACGGAATTTTCACACTACAATTATTGTCAAAACAAAGTTTAAAAGTAGGTTCTAATACAAAGAGAAGCCATCTCATAACATAGAAAAGAGATGGCTTCTCAATTTTTATTTTTCCCCTTCAAAATGCATATTGAAGAAAGAAAAATTGAAACGCATTTTCAATTTTCTGAATTTGTAAATTCCGAGACAAACTAGGATAATAATTCCGACGAGCTCGAGACCTAAAAAACAAATAAAATTTCAGTAGAAGAATGAGAATAACATCTCTAAAATTTTGAAAAAAAAGCTCAATAAAAAACGACGAGCTACTATTTTCAAATAATTACAAATGAATAAAAGACTCAAAAAAGGGAAATCTCTTTTCTATATTTCATACCAAATCAGATTCATTTTATTTTGAAACCCGACCCCGTTTACCACGAAAATTTTAAAATAGAATTTCCAGATTTGATGGTTGATTAGTGAAAATGAAGACGAAAAAAAGTCGAGGATATAATAAAAGTAAGAGGAAATTATTATATTTGAAATATAGAAGGATAATAACTAAGGGTCGAGAAGTGTATTTTGCTATACAAAACCTTATTTCGCTAACACTACATTACGGTTTCGTCTACCTTCAATACCCCTCTCGGTTTGCTCCTACCGTCGCAAACGGGTGGAAAAAAGCAACGTTTTTTTACCACATTTTTTAATTCAGTTTGAATTGAAAAGAGTAAAATAAAAGCAATAATAAAAAGGAATTCAAAAGGGAATTTGAGTGATGATTTGTTTTCATTTTTTCAGAGATAAGAAAAAAAAGTAATTAGGGGGGGAGAATTAAATGAATCAAAAAAATATAATAAGAAATGAACGTTAAAATTAGATTTTTTAAGCACCAATTTTTGAAAAAGAGTAGATAAAAAATGGAAGAAAAACAAATGATTTTTGATGATGAATATGCAGCAAAAATACTGGCAGAATTTAATGCTTCCGAGCGGAAAGCAGAAATCCGGAAGAAGAGAGCAGAAGGAGGAAAAAAAGGAGGACGTCCGATTATTGATAAAATTCGGAAAGTCCAAAAAAACATTCGGTTAAGTGAAGAAGAATCCAAGCACATTTCTGAGAAGGCACAAGCATATGGTATCACCGAATCTGAATTATTTAGACGATCAGCCTTGGATATTCCTCTTCCGGATCCAGAACGAAATAAACTCTTGGCAGAGTATAGAACAAACTTTCGTAGAATATCCAATATCTTCCGCAGTGAAATATGGGAATGGAGTGAAAAAGAACAATTCAAAACCGAGTTAGAAGAAATTCTTAGGTTACTCAAAAACCATTTACGATGATAGGAAAATCCAAGTCAGTTAAGGGAAGTCTCAGGGCGGCCATGTACAAAGAGCAAAATAACAAAAATGGAGAAGTTATTTATCAGCACCAACTAACTGGAGAAACTCCTCGCGAACGGTGGGAAGAAATGAAAGACATCGCTGACTTAAATCCAAGAACCGAAAAGCCTTTTTTGGAAAATGTATTAAGTCCTGAGAAAAGCAAAGGAGATTGTCTATCTATTAATGAATGGATGCAGTTAGCAAAAGACTATGCAGAGGAAATGAAATTTTCAGATAACCAATGGTACGCTGTGCTGCACCAAAATACAGATGAAAAACATTTGCACATATTTGCCAACAGAATTGATTTTTCTGGAAAAAATACAGTTAGGGATAATTATATAGGCGAAAAAAGTGGTAAGGCGGCCTCTGCATTGGCAAAAAAGAGAGGCTGGAAGACCGCAAAAGAAATTGCAGGAGAAAAGAAAAGGATAATCAAAGAAGCGCTTTTAGCGTGTATTTCTTGTTCACGAAGCTTAGAAGACCTGCAGAGTCAAATGCATTCGCAAGGATACGTATTTGAAATCAATTACCAGAATAAGAATGGAATTAAAGAACTCAACGGTGCTAGAATTATACCTTTGACTGAGTATAAAGAACCTTCCCAAATGAGCAAACGAGAATATTTAGCCAAGAAAGGGTTTAAGCTCAGTGAAGTTGATCGTAAATTAACTATAAAAGGAATCGCCTTAGAAATACAGAAAACAATCAAAAAAAATATGAATAATGGAATTACAAGATAAAGAATTTAGTAAAATGGATTTGCCGGAATTACTTAGATATAATTGCGCGATAATGACCCATTTCGATGAAGAACTAATTAAGTTCAACCAAAGTAAAGAAGAAACCATCCATCAAATACAAAACGTAGGACAAGGACTAGAAAATAGAGCAAAAGCCATAAGCGGTCTTTCTAAGGCAATAGGAGATGATATATCGAGGACGTATATATCAGAACGTGTAAAAACAGAACGATTATTTGATGAGCGAATAGAGGACTTTAAAAAAGTAGAATTTAATTTTTCTGAGCAAGACCTATTGAGAGTGGAAAAAGTGGAAAAAATCATAAGAATATGGTGGAGGATACCGGTCGTTATTGCATTTTGTTCGATATTTATTACTGGATTATCATTATTTTTTGGATTTAGTTTCTACAAAGAGAGCGTTAAAGCAAAAAGCGAAATTAGACAAGAGATTCTTACAGAATGGAAAAAGGAGGGAAATCAATTAGTAAATAGTAATGAATATCAAGCTCTTCAAGGAGAGAAGTACATTATTCAAGAATATGTAAGCCAAAATAAAGAAAGGACAAATGCTTATACGAAATTAAGAGAGGAAATAATGAGATCGAATAAAGATAGGCCATTCTTTGAATCCGTTGGAAATAGTAAAGTTACCAATGCCCAAAGCAAGTAATGATAAGAAGCTATACCTCAAATCCTATCATACCAATCTGAAAATCTTTTTTCAAAGGGAATCGAAAAACAGGTTTTCCTTGAAAGAATTTTGGTAAAACACTAGCCTAAACCTCTCAATATTGGAAAGGTAAGGGATGCTTCCCAATATTTTGGCTCTGCGTATAAAGAGAAAACATAGCCTTATTTTAGGATGAAAAATCATAAAAATAGAAAATGTTATCCCCCTTTGCTAATCTTTTAAAGATAACTATATTAGTTGATTGAACCCCATAAAGATAGTCGTTATGTTTTGAAACTTCCATTATTATTATTCCTCCCCTATTTAAAATATTTCCATTATCAAGTAATTTTAAAATTATAAGGTTGGATTTCATGTGGTATGGTGGACAGCAGAAAATTAAATCATATTTTTTTTTGCATCTTTTCAGAAATTTAATACAATCATCATTATATACGCTAATATTCGTTGCAGGATCTTCTTTTAGCTTATTAATATTTTTTCTTAAAATTTCACAAGCTTTATAACTACTTTCTACAAAATCTACTTTTGTGACAAAATTACTGATAGCCTCAATACCAAGATTCCCCGTACCACAATATAAATCAAGTGCAGAATTGATGCAATCAAATGAGATCGTATTAATTATTGATTCTTTGTTTGAATTTGTGATTGGCCTAGTAGAAATTCTATTAATACCTGTAACTTTTAGCCCTTTATATTTACCACTAACAATCTTCATTATCGTTTAAAATATACGGAAGCAAGGAAATACAACTATCATCATATATATTTGTAAAATTTAATTTTTTATTGTGTGGACTAGCCGTTTTTGCGGGATAAATAATTGGCTTTCCTACCAATGATAATGCATCAATATCATTAGTTTCGTCACCTACAAAAATCACATTCTTAAGATCATAATTTTTTTCCTTACAATAGTTTGTTAATACTTTTGCTTTTCCGTATGTATCCGACTCTTTAGATAAATAAGGCTTAACATCAAGTAAATTTCCAAACTTATCATAAGTGAATTTATTTATGAATATTTCATCAATAAGCTGGATCGTATTTTCATGGAGGCTCTCATAAACAAAAGTATCAATTCCTCCCGAAATAATAATAGTTCTGATGCCTAATTGATGCAGAACAAGTACTAAATCTTCAAAATTTGGAGCAATTTTTAAATTTTTGTCTTTTATTATTTTTGATATGTCTTCTCTTTTTAAGTTACGTTCTTTAAAATATTTTACACATTCTTTACACCATTCTTCGAATGTATATTCAAGATGATTATTTTTATGTTTTTTATAAAGTTCACTTCTAATAGAATCGTCATAATTTAAATAATTCCATATTTCTTTCCAAGAATGTTTATAATTGTGACCCTGTAAAATAGTTCCATCAAAGTCAAAAGCAACCAGTTTTTTTGATCCTTTTTTATATCCTATATTGCTGATATTATTCTTTCTATAGTCATTATTAAGTTTTTTTATTCCGGAAACTAATTTTTCTCTTTGGTTTTCAAACTCACTTGTAGATACTTTTTCTAATTCTATTGATGAGTTATTCCTGAATAAATCCGCTAGTTTATTAATGTCTTCAATTATGTGAGCTTTAATAGATTCTTTGAATTTTATAAAATCCTGTAAATTCCCATTATCCATGTCTTGAACTAGAAAGGGAATTATGTTTTTCCCATTTCCAAGCCCCCAAGAAGCCCCTAATTCATATAAACAAAATTTTGAATTATAATAATTGTTTGAGATTATCGCAATTGTATAATGTTCCGAAGCACCTTTCAGTTTTTCTAAAATATGGTCATGAAAATCATGTCCAACAGGTATGCCATACCCTGATTTATTTGAACAAAAAATATTATCTCTGTTTATTCCTAATCCAATACGTAAAAAATTGATTAATAAATCTGCATATTGTTGCTCAAAGTGAGAATGACTGATGAAAATCTTTGTATTCATATTATTTTATAATTTTTCACAACTAAAAAGCACAAGCGAAGGCTAACGAGAGTAGAACTAAAAATTTAAGTTCAACAAAATGAAGTTATTTCGATATGATTTCAGTGATGTGAAAATACAAAAAATTGATGAAATTGAAAAGCAATTGTGAGGTTGAATGTTCAAATTGAAAATTAGGATATCCGAATCCGTTTCGTGGGTACATGGTCCGCTTTTTAATCTTGAAGACATGTTGAAATCTCGATTTCCTGAGCTTTGTCATTAAAGAAATGTTTCTTATTTTTATATTCCAATAAATGTGTTTTTATGTCAAAAATCGGTTTTTTCGCTTACGGGAGTCAATATCCTTCAAGTGGTGAATGTGTTGAAGAGGCTATCCAACAAATAAACTCTTCTGGAGAAGCGACCATAAGATCGTGGATACAGCTACGGAATTCTGGAAGATTAATTATTAATGAAATACTTGACGAAATAGATAAAGCTGATTTTTTTTGTTGCGATCTGACTGGCCTTAACGATAATGTATTATTTGAATTAGGTTATGCATTAGCAAAAGAAAAACCAATATTTATAATAAATGATGTATCATATGAGGAGTCAAATAAAAAATACAAAGAATTAGATTTATTAACAACTTTAGGATACTCAAAGTATTCGAAAACCCATGATATTACTAATGCTTTTTTTAAAGAAAAGATATATAACACCGACAAAAATCTGTGGAGCGAATTGATTAAGACAGTTACTTTTGAAAAGGACCCTAAAGCAATTCTCGTTCTTAATAGCCAAACAGAAACGAATTACAATTTAGAGATAATAACGCAGGTAGATTATTTTAAATTGCCAAAAATAGTTGACGATGCTAGTGAAAATGTTAACTTGTCATTAAGTTGGTATATTCAAAAATTACATACAGTACCTGCTGTTTTAATTCAATTTTCTTCGCAAACACGCACTGGTTTTGAATTGCACAACTCGAAATGCGCTTTAGTTGCAGGAATGGGCGTCGGGTTAGGTTTAGAAGTTCAATTATTGGCCGAAAAGCCATATAGCTCGCCTTTAGACTTTAAAGATTTATTGAAGAAATTTAATAATAGAGCGGAATGTGGAGAGATTGTTAAGCATTACTTAAGTAATTTGCAGAAGGATATAGCTTCCCTATTGATTAATGAAAAGGATAAAGTTACAACCCGAAAAAAAATTACGGAATTGCATAATTTGGATTTTGGGGAAGCAATTGCTGAACATGAAAGTAATAAACTTTATCAATATTATGTTGACACTTCTCATACCCAGCAACTGATTAAGAACGAGTATAATATTGTTGTTGGAAGGAAAGGAGCTGGTAAAACAGCTACTTTGTATTATCTATTTGAAGACTTAATTAAAGACCCTAGAAATAATGTGGTTTTGATCAAACCCATAAATTTTGAAGTAGACGGATTGATTTCTTTAATGGAAGAATCAAATAGTGAATTTGAAAAGGGATTCTTAATTGAAACAGTATGGAAGTTTTTAATATACTCACAGATTGCTAAATCATTATATGATAAAATTAAAAATAAGCCACTGTTTGCTTTAACAACAGATGAAAATAAATATTTGGATTTCGTTGAAGTAAATAGCAGTATTTTTTTGACAGACTTTTCTACAAGACTAGAAGAACAGATTAAGAAATTAAGGGAGAATGAAATCAATAAAATTGGTGCTGGAAATAATAAAGAGTTTAGACTAAAAGTATCAGAAATATTGCATGAAGGTATAATATATGAAATGAAAGATTTTTTTGGAATATTAATACCTAAAAATCATAAACTAATTGTTTTAATTGATAATCTTGATAAATCTTGGAAAAAAGATTCTAGGCTAAATATTTTGAGTAGATATATATTAGGCTTATTAGGTGTTTCAGGAAGGATTTTTAAGGAGTTATCATATATAAAGTCTATTCAAACAAATTTATCATTTCATTTGACAATTTTTTTAAGAAGTGATATTTTTAAACACCTTCAATCGGTAGCGCGTGAGCCAGATAAAATTGAAGTCTCTAGATTAATGTGGGATGATCCAGAGATATTATTAAGAATCATTGAGGAGAGATTTGTTGAATTGAGCAATAATAAATATAAAAGTTCTGAATTATTTTCAAAATTTTTTGTTGCGAAAGTCAATGGTATTTCAACGAGAGAATTTATAATTAACTGTATTTTTCCAAGACCTCGTGATTTGATATATTTTTGTAAAAGTTGTAAAGATATAGCAGTTGCAAGGGGGCACGAAATTATTAAAGAGCAGGATATATTATATGCTTATAGAGAATATTCGAGTTGGATATTCAAGTCTTTGTTAGTTGAAAATAATGTGATATCAAAGCAAATGGAAGATTTTTTATTTGAATTTGTTGGCGGAAAAAATATCATAGACGAAAGTAGTATAATTAAATTTATGACGAATGCAGGTATTTTAATGCAGGACGGAGATGATGTGGAAAAGTTTATTGATAATTTGGTAGATTTGACAATTGTAGGAAGAGAAGTAAGGCAAAATGAGTTTGAATTTGTGTATGATGTAGAAAAATTCAAGAAGATTAAGATTATGGCAAAAAAATTAGATACCAAACGTTTTCGAATTCACAATGCTTTACTGCCATTTTTAGAATGTGAAGCAACTATTTAAAAGGAGTATTTTTTTACAGGCAATACAGTTAAAAAAAAGTTGGGCATTATGCCCAACTTTTTTATCAACCTTATAAATTAGTTAGTCCTATTTCATGAAGCAATTCAATCTTCGGATTGATGACAAATAGCATGATTAGTTCAGGTTTCGGACGAAATGTATTTCAAGTTAAAGCTTTTAGTCAATAAGAAAACAAATTCCAGAAAGAGAGTTCCATAGATTACTATAATCCACTCCATAAACATTTCCGTTTGCATCTATATCTAACCGACCACTTTTGTATGTTGTTGATGTATTTGCTCTAACTATAACAATAGAGATTTTTCTTTTTGGTCTAAAACCAACTGGGAGAGTAAAGAGTAAATATGCTATTCCATTTGTTTGCGCTGTTCCTCCTTTTAAGCAACCATCAAGAAAGACGACACCATTCTTTCTTCGGTATCTGACAGTTGTATTTGCATCATAGTTGGATGTAGCATTAGAAAAAGCAGTGATCGCTTGCCAACCAGAGTCTTCAATAGGTAATGTAACGTTTCCTGATTGTCCATTTACACTTTGTACCAAATTTGATGGAATATTCATATTGTTGCGAATATCCTGAAGAGATATTTGGGTCACTAAAGTTCCATTATGGGAGGTAAATTGAAGATAGCCGTTATAAGAGTTTACATTTTCTATAATTTTTGCTAACTCAGGACCATCTAAGTGAGCAAAACTATCTATTAAATCTTCAAATTGACTTTGTGTTGGTCTTTTACCGATTTCAAAATATTCTTTTAAGGTGACGATAGGTTTCTTTGCCATGATTGTATTTTTTAATTAATTATTTTATCTAACTATAAAAGTTCCTTGTATAATCATTCCATCTGTTCCATCGGAGGAAATTCCAGCAATATCGGTCCATGTATTTTCTTTATAGATGGTCAATATTTTTTCTTCAGTACTAAACATATTGGATGTATTTTCCGCCACAATTTTAAAATGATGATAAACAATATTTCCATCAGAATCAGTAATAGATAAAGGATCCATATTAAGCTTTTGCAAAGGAAGATAGAAAGTATTATTAACCAAGTCAAATGTTTCTTCAATCTGCCATGATGCTTCTAAAGTAGTTGGATTGACTTCAGATAAATAAAGTTGAGCTTTGGAAGTGTCATTTTCATTATTTAAAATACGAGCTATTTCTTTCCAGTTACCTTCGTTGCTCATCTTGTAAAGGTGGTACTTTCCTTTATAGCATACTTTTTCCCAATTGAGGATTACAGAATTGACCAAATCTCCATTTACAGGCTCTGAATGGTAAGCTAAATTAGGTGTTGGAGGATTATAGTTTTCAACAAGCATACTTGCGGTTACCTTTGATGGTAAAGAAGGAGCTTGTTCAACCACGTTTTGTATACTTCCTCCCGCGGCAAAATAGTTTGTTTCAGAGTATTCTACTTTCCTTGAAACAACAACTCGATAAAATAGGGGGTCACCATATGGCTTCTCTGGTACATTTTCGAATTCATCATATATTACCCAACAACCAGAAGAGGAAATTTCCACATCGGATATATCGACGGTTTTAACAAACGTCATGCTTAAGATGGACTCGGAGTCTAATTTTGAAAGAGCTCTATATAAACTCACTTTATTAATTTTTTGAGTCTGAGGATAAGCATTGACTTCTACTCTAACTTTAGCAGAGATCCCTAAAGACAGGTTATCCAATTGGGGTAATAAGCTCATTATTTTTGGAGGCTCAGCAGGGTTACTATTGACCAATCTTATGGGTCCTAAGACAGGGCTAAAGTCACTCATACCCATTTGTGATCCCACCTCTCTAGATGCATAAAAATAAAAATTATCAGAAGTTCCGTCTATTGTAAAATCCGTGAATAGCGTTTCATTAAGCGTTGGTGGCTGGGTCGTAGTTGAGGCTTGCTTATAGACCGTCATCATCGGAGCCATATCAAATTCTGAATCCGTTGGTTGTAGTAAATATCCGTTATGATCCCTAATATTTTGTTTTAAATTTTTTGGGCGATAGCCGTCGCTTAATTTTTTCAAACGAGAATAGATGACAGGTATTTCAGTTAAAGGCAAGAAGCATCTTTGAATTCGACTTTTAATAAAATCAATAAACAACACATCTGGCACCGAAACATTATTAACTTGTACACTAGGAAGCACAATATCTTTTAATGATGTCAAAGAACCTGACGTGTAGTGTGTGATGGATGAGCCATTTTGATTATTATAGAAATCAATCGAATTGTTTATTTCCTTATATAAATCTTCACTGTCCGGCATTGGAAATTTAAATTGTTGCGTAGGATCAACTTGAGAGGCATAAGGTCTATAATCACCTTCGCTTGCTAAAGTTTCAAAATCAAAGAAGTTTTGCCATCTGTCATTAAAGAAAGCCTCCTCTTGTCCTCCCATTAGCTTAAGGTTATCCTTAACAGTCAATAATGTTTCTTTTTTGTAAAGAGAGTGTAACAACATATTGTCATCACTTCTTAAGAACATTACAGAATAGGGCTTATGCTCAAATTTAGTTAAGAAAGAGTAAGTGGACTTGCCAAATTTGTCTGGTCGAGTAGCAAATGTAGAACCGGTAGGTCGTTGAGGAACCATAGGATAAATAATGGCTTGTGCAGCCAAAAGACAAGGAATACTAAATTTAGATTTGTAATAGTTTCCTTGCATATCCAATGTATCCCTATCCACACTCTTGAATCCAAATACTGAATATTTCACAAGATCATCACCTATAGGCATAATAGCATCATTAACAAGGTTGTTTGATGCATTGGCATACAGATAAACCTTGTATGACGGATAATAATTGACTTTACAATTACCTAAAAGAGGGTCTGATGGTTTTGGAGAATAGGGCTGTCCCTGTTCTACATAAATAGGATTACAATCAACCGTTCCATCTTCTTCAATGGTGAAGCTTTCATCCACAATGTACAAAATAAGATCACCGTTTCCAGCACCAATATTTTCAGTTCTTATAACTTTAAACGGAGTCCTTGTTTCTATAGCAACACCATTTACAAAACTTTCATTGGTAAATAATCTCAAAATTCCTTTATGCCATTCGACGGAATGGGATACGGCATCAAATTGTGAGTGTTGAGCAAGATGAAAATTATTGAAGGTAACTTTATACATTCCCTGATGTACTAATGGTGCAGGAGGAAATGAGGAATAATTAGGGTCATTTGTATTATAAGGACTTTGGTAATTTATAACAACATTGTTAGATTTTGTATATTGAAATAGTGGCTGAAATACCATTTCTACGGTTGCATTATCATGCCAAATTCCCCTACTCTTTTGAATAAATCTTTCTAAGGTTCCATTGGGTTGTGATAATCGGAAAGGTTCTCTATGAATTCCCCAATTATGATCCCCAATCCTTACTTTTAAAGAATTTGGATTTGTGGTACTCCAGTTAGTCACATTTTGCATATTCTCTGTAGCATTGAATATGCCCTGACCAGAAGAACTGATGGTTGGAAAAGTTAAGCTTGATGAATTAATCGTAGGATTAGAGTTTCCAGTAAGTAGCGCAGCGCTTATTTCTTTTTTATAAACTGTAAAATCTAGTCCATTACCTGTCACGGTAATTCCGTGAATAACATAAGATTCACCATCTAGTAGAAATATTCCACCGATAAAATGATCTATAGTTGTACCAATTGGAATTTCGGACTTCCAGATTTCTGTGAAGATAACATTACCCGGGTATACACTAGTACTATTTGGATCAACAACTGCACTACTAGGAACAGGATAGTCTTTTGTCTTAATCATCGCTAGCAATTGATTCGTTGGAACACTATCAACCGCGTAAGCTTGAGCTGTAATTGTTTGAGGTTTAAAGTTTCTGAAGTAGATTTCTACATCATCAGCCATTACTTCATCGGCATCTGGATACAAACTAGTGACATCGGAGATATAGTGATTATCAGGAAGAGAACTATCATTGGGGATCTGATATACCTGTTCATCTTGATAAATGTGATAATCAAATATAATACGAGCCAGTGTTTTATCCCCTCCAATAGCATCAAAACGACTTTGCTCTTCACTAGAAGTAAACATCAAAGGACTTTCCTTTTGAATCAAAAAGCTTTGACATCCGGAAGGAGGAAGCAATGTATTAGCTGGTTTTAATTCCGTATATATGGATACTTCCCCACCAATAAAAGATCTTGAAAACCAGTTGATTCCATAAGTGGCGTAATGATAGGTGCCGCTCTTTTCCTGTTTATGCATGTATAAAGCAGCATTTGGATCTGGAATTTGTATAGGCACAGTTTCGTTAAATCCGTCCCAGTCTGTATATTGGATGTCATTGGACAGTTCAGGTTTCATCCAGATTCCATTATCTGTACCATTAGGTAAGGTATGTCTATATTCTAAGCCCGCGTATACGGGGGTGGTATACAAGGATGAGTCGTAATCCTCACTATGAGAGAAGAATATGGGGTTTATTTCTTCAGTAGGAACTTCGTAGTTATAAATGCTTACATATCTTTTTTTTCCATCAAAAGAATATCCATTGGCATCATACATATTAGAGCTTCCCTGAGCATTATTCATTCCAGGAGTTACTTTCCATATTTCGACAGGAACAGGTAGACGTTGGTCGCCCAATCCTGTTGGGAGAGACATGGATAATAATTGAAGATTTTTGGTTGGCGACTTGATATCCAGATGATCATTAGTATAATATTCCGCTAGGTAGATATACTTTCCGGACAAGATAGCGTTGTCCAAATCTAGGTGTCCAAGACCAAGCATCCGAGCAACATGAAAATCAAGCGCAGCGATGTTCAATAGATCCAAATAGGAGATCTCCATATCCCCAGGAGCAGCAGGATTGCTAGAGAATTGAAAAGCACTATTTGCAGAATTATTTGCAAGATTAATGGAGAGCGTTTCAAAAGCTTTCGGATTATCAGCTTGATCGCTTAGTTGAATATAATCCTCAACAACTCCTTTAATATCTTTATCAAGTGGATTTTGAGGATCGTTTGTGTGATCCCATTTATGGATATAATTAGTTACTCTTAATAAAGAGCCAGTGCCAGCAGCTGTTGATCCATCATTAAATCTCAACCATTTTTTATCGACAGATTGAGGAGAAGGTTCTAGTCGTGTTAGGGCTTCAGTAGAATCGGTGGTTAAAGAAAAGTCATTTATTTTTACCCAGCCTAAATTTTGATTAGTTCTAATAATAAAGTCCGAATAGAATTCGAAATTAATTCTACTGACCAAACAATCTGTAGCTTTGAACCTTATCTTCTTCCCATTTTCAAGGGTAAAATGATTATTTGCAACATCCGCAAGCGTTTTTCGATAGGTTAAATGATTAGGTAAGATATTGTTATTTTCTGAAACAGAAAGTCCTTCAAGCTGCAAAACGGAAGAAGACGATATATTGGTGATATCTGATGAGCACGCAAAAAACAGATCCGTTCTACATACCACTTCAATCACTCCATCACCATAATAACTAATAAAATCAAAAGGACTGGCTAATGGATCTACAAAGCCACTTATTTGATCATATTTAAGAGCGTTTTTGAAATATACATATATAATCCTCTGATTATTATTGAATTTGTATACCCAAAGTCTTTGACTCTGATCTACCAATTGAGGAGGAGAACTAAAATCAAGAGTGAAGAGTACAGGATTATAAGGAGCACGATAGATTTTAACAAAATCGTCTGGCTTGTTATAATTGTAAGAAGTAGAGGCAAGTTTCCCTTTAGCAAGGTGATTTTCTCCAAGAGCACCACCAAAAGCCCAGCGAAGCTGAATGGACTTGGTACTGTCTACACCTGTAGAACCAACCGCTTGCACGTAAAAATTGGGAGTTTGTAATGAAGTTGAACTATTGAAGTTGACGCTTGTTCCGGGATTTCCAGGATTAGGATTTCCCCCGCCATCACAGACGTCCTTTGTGGTTGGATCGAAGTCATAAAGTTCGGGGATATAGCCTTCGCTATATTGAGTATCATTATCAAATACGAGATATTCGATTCGATCTAAAATAAAATTAGATTGGTAACTAGGTATGGTTTCAGTGTCAGCGGTTTTACAAGACGAGAGGTCTCCGTCTAAAACCCCCAAATAATTTTCTTTTTGTCCGTGTATCAATACTTCGTCATTAATAAAAGAATCTAGCTTGGGTGCTGCCATTTCAATCTCTTTGCTCCAGTAGGCCTGCAAATCATAACCAACAAGAGAAATCTCTCTTCCTTCATGATGTAATAAAATATGATCTTTATGATAGATACAGTTAGTATACAAAGAAGAATCCTTTTCAAAGACACCGAGTTTGTTATTTTGATAGTCAAAGATAAGAGAGTATTTGTTATCAAGTGTAGAACCGTGCAAATAGAGGTTATCCTCTACTACACATAAACCATTTAATACTGTATTTCCCTTTTTGTCATCTAAAAATAATTCGGATTGTATAAAATTGAGGCCAGCGTCCAAAGTAATCAGTACTCCGGTTGATTTTCCTTCTTGCATACTTCCATCTTCTTGTGGTGCGGGTTCATTACCACATAGATAAAGTAATTCACCTCTAATTTCCATACCTGTGATTCTAAAAGTAGACTCATAGGAAGGTCGTATATCTTTCTGGAGTTGTAGATTTCCATCACGATCGAAGAAGTAGGCTTTTGTACATTGAGAAGCATCGTCATAGAATCCTACATGAAAGAAATCATCAAAGAAAGACGTTAGAAAAATTTTTGGTTCGTGTAAAACAACATTTTCGAACTTTTTAAACCATAAGGTATCTTTACTATCATCAAACTTTAAAATAAAAGGAAAGAATTCCTTTTCTTTTTCTTCGACACCGGCTATTAAAAAACCACCTCCAATTTGGATGAAATTTACAAAACGTGTTGGAAATTCTAGCTCAGGAAAGAAAAACCCTTTGCTCCAAACAAGATCTCCTACTAAATTAAATGTTGATAATATAGAGTATTTATTCTCAAATGCGCTACCGCAACACCAAATATTTTTTTCAATTTCTTTTGCTTTGTAAATTCTACTACTTAAATCGGGATATGATAAATATTTAAAAAAACTCATGGCTTAATCGTTTACTTTAATGTTATTAATACTCACTGCGCTCACTTGCTCATAAGAAGAGCCATTCCATAAGAGATACTTAAATCTGAAATTGAGTGTTGAATCGAGAATTTCAGCGTTATCATTCATGATAATTACCTGAGAGTAATCTTTTGAGAACAGTCGTTGATACGTTGGATCCACAGAATTACTTCCAGGCGCCATCATTACTTCTATAGACTCATTGATAATATCCACTGGAGTTTTTGGATCATTAAAAGGTTCAGGATTTCGGATAATTATTGCAATCAGTTTGTTTTCCTGATTAACAATTCTGATAAACTCTGTAAAGTTTGGAGGATCTAATGGCTTAAGTCCCCAGACGCCTTCAAATATGCGATCAAAAGGATCTGTATAGGTATTAATAATGTCTTCAAGAGCTGTACTAGTTCCTGTTCCTTCTACTGTTTTGAAAGAATCACTGATTTGTTGCTGAGAAAGAACTACATCAATTTTATAAATTGCATCTTTTTCTTCCACAAGATTTCCATCATCATCGAGCTCCTGACGCTTGTAACTATTGATCTGCTCTTCAAAATTAGCGTATCTAGAAGTTTTAAAAACATATTCATGAACTTTTTGATTTTCTTCATAATCAATTTTGTTCATATTATTAACAGGATCATACACCATTTGATTGGCAATTCCTCCGGTTCCATTCGCATCAAAAGCATTATAAATCAACGCAGTGTACAGTTTTTGTGGTTTAAGGTTATTTAATGTAACGGAGTAGCTGTAAGCTTTTGGCACTATTGGATCCCCTAAATCAATGTGACATAAAATCGAGCTATTGTTATTGTTTACTGTATTAATAAAACTATTTAACTGTTGGATACTCAATGGTAGATTTGGATCATTGTCACCATTCCAAGTTGGTGCCTGTTGATTAGGAACAGGAACAGAGTCAGGAGGATTTTGGTACCAATCTATCGGGAGAGGATATTCAATTACTTGACCAGAAACAGGATCCTTAATAGCAATATTGATTTCCCCACCTATTGATTTTAAACCTTTGTAAGATTCCCAAGACTTAAACATATGATATATGTATGGTTTGGTGAAGAAAATATTAAGCGTACATGCACCATTGCCATAGAACATAGGTTTTGACCCCAACAAACTTCCATCAGCATTAGGATATGATCTTCTCATATCGATGTAAGATTTTAGGCTGGTGATAGGAAATTCTTCAGGTTTATTGTCGTTTTTTCCATCATTATTGTCGTCAAGATACGGAATGTAATCAGCTTTCTTATCGAAGTGACCTAATGGACCTGCTGTTTTAAAACCAAATTTATATTCCCATGTTCTAGGAGTTGAATCATTTACGTTGTCTTTTAACTTGATGTGTATACAATAAGTGGTATTCGGTCTCCATATCGGCTGAACATGATGCTGTATGCCGGCGACCATTTGGTTATAATCTGCCTGTATAGCTGGTTGAGAAGGAATCGTTTGTTGAGTTTGATAGTCCATAACAGTCATCCATGAAACCTGTTGTAGAGAAGTTTTGCAACTAATTACACTGTTAGATTGACAATTACAATTAGCTATCAACGATATTTGGTCAAAAATCTGTTGAGCACATGAAAGCGCCCCAGAAAGGTATGGAGGCCTTGTAACGGTTGGATACTGTTCGAGATACTTAATGTTATCTATTAATCGGTTATATAAATTATATTGAGGGTTTTGCGCATCAAAATCGCTGATCGATGCTATCAGTTGCAAAAAGCAATTCCAGTTATCCCAGAATAAGTCTCTAACACCGGTATATCTTATACAATGATTAAGGTTCCAAATAAGAGTTTCTAAAAATTCACATAGTTCAAAATTAGGTGAACATGGACCATTATTACATGATTGTGTAAGAATTTCTTGAAGTTCTGCGATTAAGGCATCGTATTCATCTTGCTCTTGCGGAGATAACACAATGCTTGTGACAGTTCCATTATTACTGACTGTTGCGTTAGCAAAAATCTGATCAATCTGAGCATTGATATTATCTATAGCATTTTGATCAACCCCATCAGGTATGATTTCTATTTTGGAAACAAATTGCCCCGCATGGTCTGAGGCTAAAAACTCTACAATATTAGACAACCCTGACTGGGTTTTATATACTTGCGCAATTAATGCATAGCTTTGGAAAATTCCAGTTGTGAAGACGTTTTTGTAATATCTAATTGTAACACCTTGAGCTAACGTTGATAACCATAGTCTTACTTTTGCAGATTCTTCAGGTAGAGTGATGACCAAACCGTTATTTGAAATAGTCAGTGATTGTGCAAAAGATGGGTTTACATGAGGATTAGCAGCATTGGTGACTTCCATTCCAGCGATACCTTGAGCAAGAACCATGCTTCCATTGTTTCCAGCGGAATAAAGTCCTGACCAGTCCCCTAAAAGAGTGTAATAAGCTCCATTAATAAAAGTCTGATTTGGGAATTGGGCAGGTGGATAATAGACTGAACCTAACGGTTTATCAAGGACATTTGAAAAATGCCAAATATCGTGTGAACCAGAGCAAAATAGTGATGAAGGTGTTATTCCATACTGTTCAGGAATAAACCAACCAGGTTGTCCTCCGTCCATAAATGAAAAAGGTGTCGTTCCTAAAATTCTGATGGAATCATATTGATTACTATTTCTTTGCCAGAAGCCAATTTTTAAATCATCAACAGCTTGACTAGGTTCTATGGCTTTGTATGGATGATAATCTTTCCAAGATTCAGCAACATAATCATAGAACATTATTTTTATTTCCTCAATGGAATATTGATGTTTCACCTGTCTTAATATATGTCCTCCAGGGACTACCTTTTTAGGAGGAATTAAATCTGTGAAATTATGAGCCGCAGTTGTATGACCACCTATTTTTTGATCAGAAGCAGAGGTGGGAATAAGCCCTTTTTCTGCAGTAATATCAATGTAGGTGTCTAGAGGAATAATCGTTGTTATTTTGCTAGGATCTGCAGTTTCGGTTCTAATAAAATCCAACTTAAATTCTTCATATGTTAGCATATGAATTCCCTTTACAGAATCTTCAGCGCGATCAATTTTTGGCATATCAGGGAATGAGTCATCATCCTCATAGGTAATTGGAGCAACAGGAGTTACGTCAACTGTATCATCCTTTTCCCATTTAATTACAAGGTGAGCCTCAAAATTAATTTTGATAAAGAGAATCTTTACTTTAACCTTAACTGTAAGTTCGGCAAATATCAAAAATGGCTTGATTAACTCAATTCTAAAGAATATTGAGATGCAAATTGAGGCTTTGACAATAAATAAATTAACCTCTGCCCCTCCTTCTAGATACATATGTCCTCCTACCTGAGGACGCTCAAAGCTAATGTACCCTCCAACTTCTATAATCACCCAAACTCTGAGAATGGATAGATTCAAATTGATGTCAACCCGAGTCAAAGATTCAATTCCAGAAGCAGAAATCATGAGATATCCTATTGCTTTAAAATTGATAGAGTCTTTGAGCATTGTCGCTGTAATCGGTCTATCCTTTGTACCAAAGTTTATATACCATGGCCTTTGATTCTTGAAGAAGAATCCCATTTGGACTTCTGCCTGAATTTGGATAAAAGAGCCTTTACTCTTATTTACTAAGAAGTTAGCTCCTGCTCCAAATTCCAATGAATCGTCCCCAACAATAATGAACGCGTAGAATGGAGGTTCTTTAGGATCTACTTCCGCAAGTCCTATTTTTTCACTAAGCAAGGTAAGTCCTGCATCTATGGCAAACATGCTAGGAACTGAAAGTAGAATCATTGCCCTGATAGACATAATTCTGTCCCCTCCCGTTGGTGCAATTGATGCTCCAACACCAATAGAAAATGGATTGCTATAATGTTTTGTCTTTTCTGGGCCACTGAATTTAGGATCAAGGAATAAACCGCGAGGTGGAGAAACATAATAATCATACCAAGTGTCATCATAGGTCATTCCAATTGCTTCTTTCTCTGCTACATATCGTCTTCCAATCAATCCTCTGAATCCAAAAATACCGATTGGTCCTAGTGGTATTGGAATAGGGAATTCGACCATTCCATCAACAGCAAAAGCGGGGTAAGAAGGATCGTATCTAATTTCAGCAGAACCATAGATACTGGCTTGTGGAAGTTGCACAGATACTTTTCCGCGATATTCCGTAGAAACGCCAGGCTCAGGTAGGGTCAAAGAACCTTTGATAATAGCCGTTGCACTACTAGCACTCGCGCTTCCTGGTATTACAAGATCAATTTCTATCGTTGAAATATGGAAATAGTGATCTTTGTAGTCATCTTCATGTCCTCCGTGAGCTGCCGCCATCTCATCATTATCAGAAGTATAATAGTACTTTACTCCATCCCCTCTAACATCTAAACCTATTGGGTTTACACTGATTCCTCCATCAAACCCTATATAATTGTAGGTTCGCATGATACCGTTATGCTCTCTTTGTATGCTGCCAAAATGTATGGTTGTAACAGCCATTCTTACGGCGCCAAGATTAAGGCTTAGGTTAATGGGAATACTGGTGTTTCCACCAGCTATTTCAAATCTTCCATTAGAGTATACACGAATCGCGGGAAGATCAATAGGTTGGTCGTCAAACAAAGAAGCAGCAAAAGAATCCGCAGGAAAGAATACTTTAGTATCAGCTTCAACAAAGAAGTTGTCATTTTCCTTTCCTAATGTTGCATTTTGAAGATTAAGAGTCAGAATGTCAAAAAGATTCATATTTAAACCGCTAGGTAAAAATGTAGCAGAGAGCTTAAAGTTTTCTTTACTTTCCCATTCGCCATAGAAATCTATATACAGATCATCAGTGTTACTTTGAGGATTTGGATTTTTGAATTTTGGGATTCTTAATGCAGCATGTAATGAAGAGTGTACGACTTGTCCTTGATGAAAATCTATATCGAAGCTTTTGAATCCAAGTTCCCATGCTTTATTTTCGTCCTTACCTAGTTTGAACTTTAGATAATCATCATAATTTACGAGTCCAAGATCAAAGTTTTGAATGAAATTAAAATACTCAGTTTCTTTTTTAAATTCTTTATTTTCCCCAGAATTGGTTGTTAACTTTAATGGATATTTAAACTTTAAAAGAGACAGATTACCTAACGTGTTGTTGATATAATCTAGTAATTGATCATGATTTTGAATCTGAACGAGAGTATTAGCATCTGCCATTGAATATACATAAAGATCTGTGTAATCCAACGTAAAATAACTCTGGAAATAACTTGTAACAGCACGATCTCCATTAGACTGTGTTGTTGTAGTACAGGCGGCTCGGATTGCTATGTTTCCAGATATGCCACCAGTACCAACTAACAGATTGTTGGCAGAGATACCGATCGTTTGGCCATTCTGCTTTTTGAACCATTTTTTTGGGAGAAATATTTCGGTATACTCCATATATACACCCATAAATTCTTTTGGTCTACCGTCTGCATCTGCTTCTGCAATATTTTCAGTTTTACTGATGTCTATTTTTAGGTTTTGGATGTCGATAACAAGTCCTGTATTTCCTACCATTGCAGGTTGATTCATATTGAGAATCAGATCCATATTGTACCCGAATCCTTTCTCTGTATCAGCGTAAAACAGTGCTTCAGCAAAAGTAAGCATAACTTTATTGGGATATCCTGATGTATTTTCAGGAATCTCCTCCAGTTCTACGCCGCCAGAAGATCCAAGAGGATAAACAGGCTTCAAAATATTTCTTGGAAACTCTATCCCTGCTGATAACATTAGCGTTGCCCGAAATTTTGGAATAACAACGTCCTTGATAAACTCATCTACATCCTGTGGAATCAAAGAACGGAAATACGCTTTTACTTTATTTGCGGTATCTTGAGTATTGTTAGTAAAAAGGTATGCGGCAAACGCCAGCAAAGAAGCATATTTTCCTCCGGATTTGTTAAACATCTCTGTCACCAACTCGGGAATGGTAGTGGCTGTCGTTGGGAGGTTTAATGGAGAGTTGAGAATCTGAGCATTATTGATGTCGGTAACAAACTGGTGAATAGGTGTTATATTTTGATTTGCAGGCTCTACAAAAGTGTTGACGAAATGAGCAATGGCTTGCTCTTCTGAAATATTAAGAATGCGCAATGCAATCTCGAAAATCTGCTCCGGATCGAAAGAAAAATTACCGACACTAAAAAACCTTAAATACGCTAAAATCTTCCATTGGTACTCTATGGTAATAGGGAAAGACGATATGCCACTGCTGTCTATATCAGGGTTAAGAACAAGAAAAATTCCCGTTCCCGGAATTTCTATATCCAATCTTTTGGGAGAGACAATAGAAAGACCATAAAATGCAGCGTCTCCCTTCGCGCTTTTACTATATTGCAAATCTTTGTAATAGATTTTATCCAAAAGGTTAACAACTCCGGTTTTGATAAAACCTAAGATATCAGGTATATCACTCTCCGAAACAACTGATGACAGTCGCGGATAATATCTGTGGGTTGTGGGTGATGTGGGCATATTTATGTTTTTTTAGTTCTTTAATTTTATCGCTTTTTTACAGTGTAAACCTTATTCCATTTTTATAGGCTCATACATTGTTGTTTAAAGCTGGGAGAGTTTAATTAGCGTCTTCAGTCTTATTAGACATCTTTTCAATTAATATTTCATATTGTTTTTTTTGTTTATTGTCGTCTTAAACATTAGTAGTTGTGGGTAGTAAAGGCAACAATGAATGATAATATGGATGTGAATCCCAGAATGCTTGACCAAATAATTCAATGAATTCATTTACATTCATTGTGTGAATTTCTCCCGTAGTTTCATTCACGTCTTTTATATAAGTGACAAATTGATTTGTATTTGTATCAAACTCATATGTGAATCTTAATTCTAGGTTTGGTAATCCATTTGCTGTATCTATAGATGTTCCATAATAATATTTTTCTGGAGTATATGCAGAATGATGTGTTATTTCATTTGTTTGCAGGTCTAATGTTAGATTTAGGATCATTCTCCCTTGATTGTCATAAACAAACTTCATCTTAAAAAAAAGATTACCATTATTATCATAACTTTCATAATCCCATAAATCAAAACCATTAGCATTTTGTTTATTTAGATATATACCTAAACGGGGGTCTTGTATTAGATCTGTATATTGTTGAATAATTTGGGTTTTATTCTCTGATGGCTCTAAGTAATACTCAAAAAAAGTAAAAGGAATTCCTCTCTTTAATCTTACACTTTCTATTTTTTTGATTTTACCAGATATATCATCAAAAGTTTGAATCTTATACTCTTTAAGCATTTGCATCTGTTGTGAGGTAATACTCTTACCATCAATATTTGTAAATTTAATCATAGTTTCTAATATTTGAATGATATTTCTGGTAACTTGTCGTATTTTCCTACCTTTTTTAATGATAGTAAGTCCCCCTCATTTATGGAAATAATTGCAACGCATTATTATAATAATCAATAGAAAAATTATTTGCATATACACCTCTATTATCAACCTCCTCTATATAATCTATCTTACCCTGTTCATTATAATGATAATAATAGGCAAGATCTCCAAAGTTATTATACTGCAATTTAATTACAGATTTTGGAATTATATTCCCTGTTTGTATATCAATATCTCCAAAACATAGAGTTTTGCCTGTTATTATATTTTCTATATTGAAAGAATATAGTTTTAGTCCTTCATTTTTTAAATACCCCTTTGTTTCCTCCTTAATATAGTTACCTTGAATATCTGTCTTTTTTGCAATATCGATTCCTGGAAGAACCGGGTATTTACTAAGTATTTGATCAACAGTTTCATTTTCTTGATAATAAATCACATTCCAAAGTTCATTATTTCTATATTCTTCTTTAATTTTTATTACATCATTATTTTTAATGATTCTAACAAAATTGCCTAACATTGAAGCTTGTTGTTCTGTAATAGAGTTATTAAACTCATTTTCGTAAATTATTGTTGTACTCATTTATGGAAATAAAGGCAATACATTATTGTAATAATCTATAGAAAATTCGTTAGAAAAAGCTCCATTTCCTTCTTCTCTTATTTTTTCTATTTTTCCTATATTATTATATGTAAAACGGCAAATTAGATCGCCATAAGCATCATACATATATTTTTCTGTCTTCTCAGTAATTATTTCACCTGTTTGTAAATTATAGTAACCATGACATATAGATTTTCCTGTTGAAATACTTTCAACATTAAAAGTACGTAATTTTAATCCCTCGTTTTTTGAATAGGTTTCAAATACTTGTTTAATATATATTCCATTATTTTCTATTATATTTGCAACTTCTATTCTAGATAACATTGGATACTTATTAAATATGTCATCTATACTTTCGTTTTCTCGATAAAAAACAATATCAGATATTTTCCCATTGACATATTCCTCTTTAACTTTTAATACATTATTGTTTTTAATAACTTTGTTAAAGTTATTTAACATTGACGCTTGCTGTTCAGTAATAGAGCTATTAAACTCATTTTCGTAACTTATAGTTGTACTCATAATTTTTCTAAAAATTAAAATTCTACTTTCATATATAGCGCAGAATCATCTGATATTTTTATTGTAATTTCAATACCATCTGGAAATGCACCCGCTTGAGCTGATGAAATTACTCCAAATTCAGCTACTCTCTCTTCCAAATTAATTCCTGTTCCATTTTTTCTAAAAAATCTATTTCCATAAATTAATTTTTTCTTATTAATACTACTTTTGACACTATCCTTAATATCATCAAATATTTTCTTATCAATTATTGATTCACTTCTTAACCTCTTTGCTTCTGTAATTATATCATCTCCTATTTGTGCCAAATTTTGCTCTGTTACAAATATATAGATATCAAAATCTTTAGGATTGGATATCTGAAGAGAAGAACCCCCAATATATACATTATCTGTTGGTAATCCTGCCTCTTCTAAGACTTGCTTTAGTTTTGTTTTAGAAATTCCAAAGTTAGATAGATTAGAATATCCAAAAGGAAATCTTCTAGGCTTTATAAAATCAATTACATTGTCTATTCTATCAATAGCTTCTTGTTTGCCAAAACTTTTATTAATATATTCGATATTTCCTAGTGCATCTTTTCCTTGTACTCTTATCCTTCCGCTTACAAACAGAAATATTTCCATATCTTTTTGGGTCAATCCCTTATCGTTTGCATGCCTTATAAACTCTGCCATTTCACTGTTTGTCCAGTGACTAATACTAAAGGATGGTGTAGAAACTGGATTTCCAAACTTATCTAAATTAGCATCCCTTATTGCTTTTTTTACATTGTTAATTATTTCTTCAATTTTTTCAACAGAAATTGGAATTATTGCACAGGCTTTAATTTTTTGAGAAGCTTCTGATAAATAAGTATTATCTCCACCTACATTAGCATTTTGAAGTTTTTGTTCTAGCATAGCTTCACCACCAGCTGAATCAATTACCTTCTTAGCAGATCTTCTCAATGCCCAAGTCGTTAAGGTATCTGCTGCGGTTACTGAAAGTGTCGCCAATTGCAAAAGCATAATGAAGTTCTTCATGTTTTTGCAAAAAGAGTCATTTGCATTACAATTCACAAAATTGGCGAAGAAACCTAAAACTCCCGAAGCAAACTCTACTCCTCCCAAAACCACTCTTAATCCTGTTTTGGTTAATAGACCAACTTCATCAGTTCCCATTGCTGCCCACCTAAGATGCCGTAATTTTGTAGCATTACCAATTCCTGAAAATGTAAGTATCCCGTCTACAGTATAACCAATTACTGTTTCTACATCACTTCTATCTCCAAGATCATCTATCATTTTCAGAACAAAAACGGGAATAAGTGAGTTAATGGTAAGCGAGCCATCTCCTATTTGTGCAGGCGTTCCATACAAAGTAGGAATCGGCACTTTTGTTTCCACATTATTATTAATGAGGGTAATCGGTTGATATGGGTGGTATGTTCCTACCAAAGCTTCTGCTTCAGTGTTAATGTATTGATCTATGTATTGCGCAGGCAAAGTTGGTAGATTATTTTGATATGCCTTGATTTTATCTTTTTCGAAACGAAATGAAAAATTATCAAAATAAATACCTATGCTCTTATCCGACTCATAAGGTAATGTAATAGGAGCAGCAGTAGGATAATCAATAGGGTACTCATAAGACGGAGGGATTGTATTGTTATTCCTTCTAAATTGATAAGCTGTCTCATAACTGTAATTATAAAGAACAGAAGAAGGGACAGTAGCTGCATTATCTTCAACAAAGAACTTATCGTTAGCTATCGGTTTGTTAGAAATAGGATTTAAGGATTCAATATAAAAAATATCCTGTTTTAATTTTCCATTTAAGTCATAAGGATTGTATTTACTACTTATCCATAATCCGTACATTGCATGTACAAAAGCACTCTTTGTTCTAGTGGGTTGAAAATCGGTTTTAAACAATAAATTAGAAAACTCCAAAAAAGCTACAGAAATATTATAACTTTCACTCAAATTTTCATAAATAACCTCGTATAATGTTCTCTCTGTTATAAAGACTATACCATCATCAATTTTTAATAGCATTTGATCAAGGAATGAATCTACTTCAGTTTGTTGTACAGAATAAATTAAATTAACAATAAATTGCTCCAAGACTTCACTAGGAAAAGGTCTGCCATTTAAGAAAATACCATCGTACCTTTTGTCTTCATTAAGAATATTTTTGAAATTATTAACGTATTTTTTACTACAAATAAACTTTAAAATTTCAATTTTTAGTGATGACGGTATTAATTGTAATACAACTGGACTAAAAGGAATTGCTATAAATATTAACTTTTCTAAGTCACTTGTCTCAATATTATTAGGATCGCTGTGATTTGTTATATAGTTTCTAAAATTACTGTATTGCTCAAAATATTGATCTAACAAACGGTAATTAGATGAATAAAGATCAAGTAATTCATCTTGTGTATGGTTTCCTGCATTATTAACATAAACATCCTTCCATATTATCTCTTGATTATTTTTTATTTGAGAAAAAGTACTCTTGATAAGTGGATTTTGTATATCAATTTCAACAAATGCTTCAAAAACAGTTTGTCCTATATTTTCTATTAATTG
>NZ_JBYVEB010000009.1:0-61472 GCF_058117085.1 Chryseobacterium sp. CG10_8
TACTTATTTACAGCACGAATGTACTTTTCAATGGCCATAGTCATCGATGGCGTCTCTTTCGTAGGAGCCATAATATCGATGGAGAATCCAGCTTGCTCCGCAGCATCCTGAGTTGTCTTACCAAAAACAGCTATTTTCACATCGCCTTGTTTGAAATCTTCAAAATTTTTCATCAACGATTTGATTCCTTGTGGACTGAAGAATACCAACATATCGTAATCCTTAATCTTGATATCTGACAAATCAGAACATACTGTTCTATACATGACAGCTCTTGTCCAATCAATATCTGCACTATCCAAAACCTTCACAGTTTCTGGACTCATCACATCTGACGAAGGCAACAGATACTTCTCATTAGGATACTTCTTGAAAAGCGGAAGAAGGTCAGTGAACGTTTTTTCACCAAAGCTAATCTTCCTTTTTCTATACACAATGTGCTTTTGAAGGTAATTAGCAATCGCCTCTGATTGACAGATATATCTCATCGTATCAGGAACAGCAAATCTCATCTCTTCCGCTAATCGAAAGTAGTGATCTATTGCATTTTTGCTTGTAAAAATAATTCCTGTATACTGAGTGAGGTCAATTTTTTGAGTACGGAGCTCCTTATTATCAACTCCTTCTACATGAATAAAAGGTCGAAATTCGATATTAATTTTTTCCTTTTTTGCCATCTCTACATAAGGAGAGGATTCGCTAGGTGCTGGTTGCGAAACCAATATGGACTTTATTTTCATTTCTTGCGTTTATTTTTATTATAAAAACAACCATCTCCATAGTGCTATCAAAGGCGCAATTTGGAGGGTGCAAATATACAAAAATTTATAATACCAAAATTTAGGCATGATATTATTCTTGTGGAAGAGATAAAACAAATTCTTGAAAACGAAGGCTATAGCGTATGTTAAAAGGAATATTTGAAACGTAATCGCCTTGTCTATCGAAGTATAGTAATTGATAAACACCAATATCATGAGAACGAGGGAGAACACGAAGTAAAAACGGGTTGATGTGAAATAAAAAATCGTCCATTTTCTACCATTTCCTATACTATTATAAAACAAAAAACCTAACAAGGATTTAACTAAATAGAAAGCAAAAATGGTCCAAAGTAAAAATCCAAAGTTATTAAGTTGCCAACCAAAAAGCTGAATATCTGCTATCACTTTGGGAACCATGGGCAAGTGATTTGCAAATAATGTTGCGGACAACAAACTGAAAACAACACTAACGATGATCCAACTCATGAGAACGTTACCTGATTCAAAATATTTCTGCAACAAAAAATCCCGAATCGTGCCATCTCTATGAAGAAATAACATCATGAAAAGAAATGCAAACATACTTCCCAATAACACAAAAATCACCCAATCGTGAGATTCATAGATTCTAACAGAATATTCGGTCATCAACAACGTTAACAAGATAAAATTTTTGCAAAATTAGAGATTATTTTACACAATTGAACACCAAAACCGAAATTAACTTATCTTTGCAAATTATTCATGAAAAAACTTGTCATCATACCCACTTACAACGAAAAAGAAAATATCGAAGGTATTCTTTCGGCTATTTTTGAGTTGGGGGAAAACTTTCATGTTCTGGTAGTAGATGATTCTTCACCGGACGGTACCGCAGAAATTGTGAAAAGCATGCAAGAAAAGCATCCACATTTTCTTCACCTAACAATTCGCAAAGTCAAAGATGGTCTAGGCAAAGCTTATTTGCACGGATTTCAGTGGGCATTGCAAAATGGCTATGACTATATCGCAGAGATGGACGCTGATTTTTCGCATAATCCAACTGACTTACCAAAGCTATTTGCAGCCTGCGAAAATGCTGACATGAGTATTGGCTCAAGGTATTCCAAAGGAGTTAATGTCGTTAATTGGCCCATGGGAAGAGTTTTATTATCCTACTTTGCCTCCAAGTATGTCCGTTTTGTTTTAGGCGTTCCGATTCATGATACAACAGCAGGTTTTGTTTGCTTTTCAAGAAAGGTTTTGGAAAGCATTAATTTGGATAAGGTGAGACTCAAAGGATACGGCTTCCAAGTAGAAATGAAATTCCGAACTTTCAAAAAAGGATTTAAAATTGTTGAAGTCCCAATTATATTTACCAATCGAATTCTTGGCGAGAGCAAGATGAACGGCGGCATTATTGGCGAAGCGATATTTGGAGTCCTTAATCTCAAGTGGAAATCCATGATTAATAAGCTATGAGAAATTTGATTTTACTTTTTTCATTCTTGTTTTTAACAGCTTGTAGTGACGTCATTGACAAGCCAAAGAATCTTATTTCCGAAAGAAAAATGGCAGAAATTATCGCCGAGCTTGCCATTAATGACCAAGCTAATTTTGTAAATCCATCAGGAAACTTAGAAGCAGGAACAAGATTTATTCTTAAGAAAAATGAAGTAAAATCTGAAGACTTCGTTGCTAGTTATGAGTACTACAACATCAAAAAAAGAACGCCCAAAATCATAGAAAGGGCGAAAAAAATAATTTTGGAGAAAAATCCAGAAGCTGAGGCTTTCATCAACAAAAAGCTTGAAGGAATCCCAAAACCGGGAGAACCTATGATGCAAAATCAAATGGAACAACCAAGCAATCTGCCTCCACCTCAAGAACAAATCCCTTTGGAGGGACCGTCTCCAAGAAGAAAGAAAATTATTTCACCACCGACTTTAAAATGACATCTGACTTTTTTAAAATAGAAAAAACGACCGGCGGAAAAGCCAGAGCCGGCAAAATCGTCACCCAACATGGAGAGGTAGAAACACCTATCTTTATGCCCGTTGGAACAGTTGCATCTGTTAAAACCGTCCATCAAAGAGAACTGAAAGAGGATATTAAAGCCCAAATCATTTTGGGAAACACCTACCACTTGTATCTTCGTCCAGGAATGGAAATTATGGAAAAAGCAGGCGGACTCCATCGTTTTATGAATTGGGATTTACCTATTCTGACAGATTCTGGTGGATTTCAGGTATTTTCTTTGTCAGATACTCGAAAAATGACCGAGGAAGGGGTTAAATTCAAATCTCATATTGATGGAAGTTACCATATGTTCACCCCAGAAAAGTCTATGGAAATCCAAAGACAAATTGGAGCTGACATTTTTATGGCTTTTGATGAGTGCACGCCTTACCCTTGCGAGTACAATCAAGCAAAAAATTCGATGGAAATAACGCATCGCTGGCTGAAAAGATGTATTAATTGGTGTAACGAAAACCCTGAAATATACGGCCATCAACAGTTTTTGTTTCCAATTGTTCAAGGATCAACATATTCTGACTTAAGGAAAAGATCAGCAGAGTTCATTTCGGAGCAAGATATGCCAGGAAATGCTATTGGTGGACTTTCTGTTGGAGAACCAGAAGAAGAAATGTACCGCATCACCAATGAAGTGACAGATATTCTACCTACAGAAAAACCACGATATCTAATGGGAGTGGGTACTCCATGGAATATTATTGAGTCTATTGGACTTGGTATTGATATGATGGATTGCGTAATGCCAACAAGAAACGCAAGAAACGGAATGCTTTTCACATGGAATGGGGTTATTAATATCAAAAACCAAAAGTGGAAAGAAGACTTCTCTCCTCTGGACGAAAGCGGAACTTCATTTGTTGACTCCCAATATTCCAAAGCGTATGTTAGACATCTATTTGTAGCTAAGGAGTATCTTGGTAAACAAATTGCTTCCATTCATAATCTGGCGTTTTATCTTGATTTGGTAAAAACCGCAAGAGCACATATTTTAGCAGGAGATTTTTATGAGTGGAAAGACAGAATCATTCCTCAGCTGAGACAACGAATGTAATAACTTCAAAAGCGTAACTTAGAGTACA
Organism: Chryseobacterium sp. CG10_8; assembly: GCF_058117085.1. Lineage (NCBI taxonomy): Bacteria > Pseudomonadati > Bacteroidota > Flavobacteriia > Flavobacteriales > Weeksellaceae > Chryseobacterium > Chryseobacterium sp. CG10_8. Next base: position 3,860 of record NZ_JBYVEB010000009.1, read on the forward strand.
ACAATGAAAATCATTGACAAATATATCATCAAAAAATATGTAGGCACATTTCTTTTTATGTTGCTTCTTTTGACTGTTGTGGTTTTCGTCATTGATGTACAGGCAAAATCTCCAAGAATTAGAGATAATGGCTTTGAGGTTTCTTACTTTTTAACACATTTTTATCCATTCTGGCTACTATATCTCGTGATGACCTTTATGTCAATTTTGGTTTTCATTTCGGTAATTTACTTTACTTCCAGAATGGCAAATAACACCGAAATTGTAGCGATTATAAGTAGTGGAGCAAGTTTTCACCGATTTGCAAGACCTTACCTCTACACTTCCCTTTTCATTGCAGCCTGCTGTTTGATAATCAATCATTTTATATTACCGTGGGCTAACATCAAAAAAAATGAACTAGAGCCATACACGCTTAATTCCAAAAATAGAGAAAACATTATAGGTACCGCGTCGGTATCAACACAAATCTCTAAAACGGAATACATCTTTATTAATGCCTACAACAAAAAAGAGAAAACAGGAAGCGGTTTTACCTACAAAAAATACAATAATAAAAATGAGCTTGCGTACCAATTAAGTGCAAGTGATATGAGTTGGGACGAAAAGAAAAAGCAGTTTATTCTGAACAATTATCTAGAGAAAACCATTTTAGCCAATGACTCGGAGAAATTAGCCAACGGAATCACCATGAACAAAAGTTTTGGCCATCCTCCTCAAGAACTTTTCCCTGACCAGCTTTTAGGACAGAACAAAACTACACCAGAACTCATCAAATTCATCAATAGAGAGAAAGAAAAAGGGAACGCCAACCTTAACACCTACCAAAACGAACTTTATCAGCGGACATCAATGCCTGTTGCTATTATTATTTTGACGTTTTTGGCCTTGTCGCTCTCTTCGGAGAAGAGAAGAGGCGGCCTTGGACTTAACCTTGCAATTGGGATTTCGATAGCATTTATCTTTGTTTTTTCATTCGAAGCTTTGAAAGTTGTTTCCGAAAACAAAACACTACCGCCAATGTTGGCAATGTGGCTCCCCAATATCATATTTGCACCATTAGCAATTATCCTCTACTTCCGAAGAGCGAATCAGTAAAGCATCTCGATTTCTTTATGAAAGAACTTGCGCATTCCGTCATGCTCTAGTTCAACCCAAAGATAACCCTGTTCATCAACAGACCGAACAATGCCATTTTGTCTGATTTTTTCAATTTCAAAAACCGAAATTACATTTTTTTTGAATAAAAAAGATTGATACGTAGAAAGAATTTCAGCATGATCTAAAGGCTTTTCAAAACGCCCCTTCATGTATTGAAAAAGCGACTGAGCGACATCTTCAAGATTATAACTACCACCTGTCTGACTTTGTAACGAACCTGCTTTTGGCAGTTTAGCAAAATCAGTTTGCAGAACATTAATCCCTAATCCAACCAAATAATAAGGTGTAGATGAGATACTTCTTTTCTCACAAAGAAGTCCGGCAACCTTCTTGCCTGCGATGATCACATCATTGGGCCATTTAATAGACACCTCCTTTTGGGTCATATTGGCAAGAAAATCTCGAATAACCACTGCGGTATAAAAATTGAATAAAGCATCTGAACATTGCATTAAATCTTGACGGATCCCGAAAGAAATTGCAATACTTTGATTCTCGGTATCATCCCACGAATTTCCGTATTGTCCCCTTCCTTTCGTCTGGTTAAAAGTATAAATTGCAGCAAATTTCGAATCATTTTGAAGTAAAAATTCAACTATTTCGTCTTGAGTAGAAGTACAGGCTGTCAAATATTTTAAAAGGTGCATCGGGGAAGCAATTAGTCAATTAATTTCCCGTGAAAATAAAGAAAAAACAATACATTTGCACAAACGAGAACTTAATTTTAATGAGTAATACTATAGAAAAAGCTGCTTTAACAGAAAAAATTATAGACGCTATCCAAGACGTCAAAGGAGAAGACATCACCATTCTTGACCTCTCTCATATTGAGAATGCAGTCGCTGAAAAATTTATTATTTGTAGTGGAAATTCTAACACACAGGTAGCTGCAATTGCAGGAAGTATTGAGAAAAAAGTGAGAAACGAGCTCAAAGAAAGACCTTGGCATGTTGAAGGAACCGAAAACTCGATGTGGGTTTTGGTTGATTACGTGACCGTGGTCGTACACATCTTCCAAAAACATATTCGAGAATTCTATGATATCGAGGAGCTTTGGGGTGATGCCAAAATAACCAAAATAGACAACTAATTTTTAAAGACAATCAATGAATAATAAAGGATTTAACTGGTTTTTTCCAGTTGCAATTATTTTTTTACTCCTCTTCTTTGGGTCTAACTTTTTGATTCCATCATCGACTCAAGAAATTAGCGAAGAGAAGTTCTTTACATTAATGCAGCAAGGGAAAGTCCAGGATGTAATGCTGTATAGAGACAATTATAAAGCTGATGTCTTCCTTACACAGGAAGCAAAAAAAGAACTTGCAAAAGGCAATGCTGCTTCAAAGAACCCATTGTCTGGTCTTAATCCAAAACCCCAACCAGACTACGATTTCAAATATGGAGAGTTACAGCTTTTTTTGGAAAAATTTGACCAAATCAAAGCTTCTAACCCCAAAATAACTACTACCAAAGATGTAGGAATGGCAGGTTCTGCTTTCGAGGACTTGTTGATGCAAATCATTGTAGGAGTAATCATTTTATCCATCATATACTTTGTAGTATTCAGAAAAATGATGGGCTCTGGCGGAGGCGGAGGTCAGATTTTCTCCATTGGTAAATCAAGAGCAAAACTTTTTGATGAAAAGGACAAAATCAATGTGACTTTCAAAGATGTGGCAGGTTTAGAAGGGGCTAAAGAGGAAGTTCAGGAGGTTGTAGATTTCCTAAAAAACTCCGAAAAATATACCAAATTAGGAGGTAAAATACCAAAAGGCGTTTTGCTTGTTGGCCCTCCAGGAACAGGTAAAACCTTGTTAGCAAAAGCCGTTGCAGGTGAAGCAAAAGTACCTTTCTTTTCTCTTTCGGGATCTGATTTTGTTGAAATGTTTGTAGGTGTTGGTGCCTCCAGAGTACGTGATTTGTTTGCACAAGCAAAAGCAAAATCTCCTGCTATCATTTTTATTGATGAGATTGATGCGATCGGAAGAGCCAGAGGAAGAGGTAACTTTACAGGAGGAAATGACGAAAGAGAAAATACGCTTAACCAATTATTAACAGAAATGGACGGTTTCGGAACCGACACCAACGTTATCGTAATGGCAGCAACCAATAGGGCAGATATTTTGGACAAAGCTTTGCTAAGAGCGGGAAGATTTGACCGTTCTATCTTTGTAGATTTGCCAGAACTTCATGAACGAAAAGAGATTTTTGATGTTCATCTTGCTAAAATTAAATTGGACCAATCTGTTGATAGAGAATTCTTGGCTAAACAAACTCCTGGATTCAGTGGAGCAGATATCGCTAACGTATGTAACGAAGCAGCATTAATTGCAGCAAGAAATAATCACGAAGCAGTATCAAAACAAGATTTCTTAGATGCGGTTGACCGAATTATTGGTGGACTAGAAAAGAAAAATAAAGCAATAAAACCTTCCGAAAGAAAGAGAGTTGCTGTACACGAAGCTGGACACGCTGCTATTTCATGGATGGTAGAACACGCTTCACCACTATTGAAAGTTACTATCGTCCCAAGAGGGCGTTCGTTAGGAGCTGCATGGTATCTTCCTGAAGAAAGGTCTTTGACCACAACTGAACAAATGCTGGACGAAATGTGTGCAACATTAGGAGGAAGAGCAGCAGAACAAACGGTTTTTGGAAATATTTCAACTGGAGCTCTGTCTGATTTGGAAAGAGTCACCAAACAAGCTCAAGCGATGGTAACGGTCTATGGACTGAGTGAAAACATTGGGAACATTTCTTATTATGACAGTTCGGGGCAATCCGAATATAATTTTGGAAAACCTTATTCTGAAGAAACGGCTAAAAAAATTGATGTTGAAATCAAAAGCATCATCGAAAATCAATATCAAAGAGCGGTAAGAATCCTTTCTGAAAATAGAGAAAAACTTGACCGTTTAGCAGATAAGCTATTAGAAAAAGAGGTGATTTTCCGTGAAGATTTGGAAGAAATTTTTGGAATCAGAGCATGGAATCCAGAAATCGCAGAGCACCCTAATCAGGAAACAGAAAAACGAGTTCCGGAAGATCAAATACAAGCACCGGAAAGTTCGTCTCAGCTATAAATTAAAAACCGTCCGAAAATTGGCGACAAACCGCCAATATTTTCGGCGGTTTTTTGTTAATATAATATAATATTTTATACTTTTGTCAAAACATTTGGTGAATTGAGTATTTTTAAAAAATTTGTAAGTAAGCTTATGAGTCAGCAAGAAGATGAGAACGAGCCTTCGCTTGAAAGGCTTGGCGATTCTCTTAAGAGTGCTGACTTAGATTATAAATTTGCCCAACTTTTCACTCATTCTGGTGGATTCTTCAATTATTGTGCGGACGAAGCAGAAGCTTTGCAAACGCTCAATCAAATTGTAAAAATTGAAGGAATCCAGTCTGTTTTTTGTAGCGATGCAGACCTCAAAAACTTTTTGGATGTAATCAAGATTCCATACACCTCAGAATTAGAGATCAACAATGATGCAGCTTTTATCACTTGTGAATTTCTAATCGCATATGATGGTAGAATCATGTTGTCTCACAACAATATTCAGCATTATCATTCTTCTAGACTTCCCGAAAAAATTATTATTATGGCGAATGTTTCGCAGATTGTTTCCAATCTTAACGAAGCGATGACCAAAATCAAACGAAACGGGAACATTAAGAATCTTACCTCAATAAGTGGAAAACGAAGCAAATTAGATGGATTAGCAAAGGATAACACCAAACTTTTCCTACTGCTTTTGGAGGATTAACGATTTCTTTTTACTAAAAATAATATTTTGGACAAAAATCTCATCACTCGTACGTTTTCCGGGATTGTTTACGTTTTTATCATCATGATGTGTACACATCCGATGGGGACTCAATTGCTATCAAGTATCTCACCCGAATACTTCAAACAACCTTATCTATATTTAGGACTAATCACTGTATTTTTCGTTGTCGGAATTTGGGAATGCCGAAAAATGATGACCTTCGGAAACGGTTACGAAAAATGGGCAGCGCTACTATTAGGAGGTTTTGTGTATTTCCTATTTGCAAAAAGATATTTGCACCATGGATTCTATTTCAATCCAAGAAGTTTTGACTTTTTAGCCATTGCTCTAGTTGTCATTGCAGTAATCACATTATTTCGATTTACTCATGAATTGTATCAAGACGGGGGAAAACTCATCTTCACCGTTATCTATACGGCAATTCCTTTCGGTTTAGCATTAGGATTACCAAAATATTCTATATACCAAAACACTTTCAGTTTAGAAGTTTTCTTTCTTTTTATACTGATTTGGAGTAGTGATACTTTTGCCTACCTCTCAGGTCGAATGTTTGGCAAACACAAAATGGCACCAAAAATCTCTCCAAAAAAAACGTGGGAAGGTTTTGCTGGCGGAGTAATTCTGACTTTGATTTTTTCATTTTTTATAGAAAAATATAATCCAAACCTAAGAGGAAATTGGATGTTTGTTGGTTTCTTGATTTCTGTTTTTGCTCCAATCGGCGACTTAGTGGAAAGTCAACTGAAAAGAACTTTCGGAGTCAAAGACAGTGGAAACATCATTCCAGGACATGGTGGCGTTCTTGATAGACTAGATAGTTTTATCATCTGTGTGCCTGTCATTTATCTATATTTCCTGTTAATTAATTTTTTTTAATGTAAATTCGAGCGATTTTTCACTGCAAAATAACTTATGAAACTACACCGAGAATCTAAAGGGTCCATAATAGTTGCAACACTTGTGATAGCTGTTGTTTCTTCTCTTTCAATTTATTTCCTTGGCAACTGGTCAGCAATCATTATTTTACCACTTTTGGTCATCTATGGGTTGGTTTTTTGGTTTTTCAGAGTTCCTGAAAGAACAATTTTAAATCACACTGACACAGTCGTGGCTCCTGTCGATGGAAAAGTTGTTATGATTAAAGAAGTAGAAGAAACCGAATTCCTTAAGGGAAAAGCTATTCAGGTATCTGTTTTCATGTCTCCTCTCAATGTTCATATTTGTCGTTATCCAGTTACTGGAAAGGTCATCTACAAAAAATATCATCCAGGCAAATATTTGGTAGCTTGGCATGAAAAATCGTCAACAGAAAACGAACGTACAACGGTCGCTGTCGAAACTCAAACAAAACATCAAGTTGTATTTCGACAAATTGCCGGATATGTTGCTCGCCGAATTGTTATGTATTGTAATGAAGGTGATTCAGCAAAGGCGGGGCATGAGTTTGGTTTTATCAAATTCGGCTCTAGAATGGATATTTTTTTACCGCTTGACACCGAGATTATTTGCAAAATTGGTGATGTAACTACAGGCGGACTAGATGTCATCGCGAAACTCAAAACCTAATGAGACAAATCTTCGATAAACTGGAAAAAGTTTTCAGTCTTTCCATGCAAAAAGAAAACTTTTCTGAGGTTCTCACCAGTATCGAAAACAGTATTCCTTTCAAAGGAACTAATTTATGGATTCTTATTTTTGCTATTTTAATAGCGAGTCTGGGGCTTAATGTCAATTCCACAGCAGTTATTATTGGAGCCATGCTTATTTCACCTCTTATGGGACCAATTATTGGTATAGGCTTTTCGATCTCTATCAATCACCCATCGATGCTGAAGTTGTCAGTTAAGAACTACGCATTTGCTAGCATCGTGGGATTAGCAACTTCTACTGTGTACTTCTATATTTCTCCGTTGAGCGAAGCACACTCCGAAATCTTAGCTAGGACATCTCCCAACATCTATGACGTCTTTATCGCATTTTTTGGAGGTGCAGCAGGAATGCTTGCCAATGGAACCAAAACAAAAGGGAATGTTATTCCTGGAGTTGCAATTGCAACAGCGTTGATGCCTCCTCTCTGTACTGCAGGATATGGTATTGCGACTGCCAATATAGATTATTTCCTTGGAGCTCTTTATCTCTATATTATCAACACTGTATATATCGCAGTTTCTACTTTCTTAATGGTTAAAGTTCTTAATTTTCCAGACTATCACCACGTGAAAGATGCAAGAATTGAAAAACGCTCACAAAAAATTATGTGGGGATTGATTCTAATTACATTTATTCCTTCTGTATATTTCGGATATGTGATGATAAAGAAAAACTCTTTCGAACATACAGCCAATAATTTTATAAATAACGAAGCTATTTTCTCCAATAACTTCTTGCTTCAGAAGACCATATCTTATAAAGACAGAGAAGTACAACTAACTTATGGGGGTCAAAAGTTACAAGAAGATGCCATTGCAAAACTCCAAGAAAAAGCTGTTTCTTATGGTTTAGAAGGTGTGAAAATCGTGGTCAAGCAAGGTTTTAATTTTGCTAATCCTTCTGCTTCTATCATTTCTGAAAATACAGTAACATCTGACCAGCCCACTATTGATAAAGATAATTTGACAAAAGTGATGGCTTTTCAGGATAGCATCATTTCTGAGCAGCAACTTAGTACCCAAATTTTAAAAGAGCTAAAAACTCAGGATTTAGGTGTTGATGGTATCTCTATTACTTATCTTCTTCAAGAAGAAAAAAATAAGAGTATCAAACGAAAATTAATCCTAATAGAAACCAATAAACCGATTTCTCAGGCAGACAAAAAAAGTTTAGTCGATTACCTCAAAGTTAGAATTCAACAAGATTCCATCAATGTAGTAATTAGCACAACCTCAAAAAAATAAATAGTCTAATAGACTACTTATTTTTTTTAATTTATTGTAAAAGTCGATGCTTATTCGAAGTTCTGCAATTCTACCAACTTTCTATAAACTCCATTTTGATTAAATAAGTCTTGGTGAGTTCCTTGCTCAATAATTCGTCCTTTCTCCATCACCACAATTTCGTCCGCTTTTTGGATCGTGGATAAACGGTGAGCAATAACAAGTGATGTACGATTCTGCATCATATTATCCAAAGCATCTTGCACAAATCTTTCTGATTCGGTATCCAAAGCAGAGGTTGCTTCATCCAAAATCATAATCGGTGGATTTTTCATAACTGCCCTTGCAATAGAAACCCGTTGTTTTTGTCCACCTGAAAGCTTCCCTCCTGCTTCACCAATCCCAGTTTCGTAACCTCTTGGTAGGTCGATGATAAAATCATGCGCATTGGCGACTTTAGCTGCGGCTTCCACTTCACTCAGAGGAGAATTAGGCTTTCCGAGTGCTATATTATGGGCAATGGAATCGTTAAATAAAATATTGTCTTGCGTCACTAAACCAAACAACTTCCGATAGCTGGAAAGTTTAATTTCTTTAATATTAATTCCGTCAACGAGAATCTCCCCTTCTTTAACATCGTAAAAACGTGTAATTAAGTTGGCAATAGTACTTTTTCCACTACCAGACTGACCAACCAATGCAACGGTCTTGCCTTTGGGAATGGTCAAAGAAAAATTCTTTAAAACCAACTGGTCTTCATACGCAAAATTGATATTCTTAAATTCAATTTTGTCCTTAAAGCCATCGATTTCTATTGCCTTATCAATCTCTTTAATATGGTAATCTGCATCAAGAATTTCAAATACTCTCTTTGCCGAAACTTCTCCTTTCTGAAAATTAGAAATAGAATTGGACAAACGTTTTAAAGGATCAAGAATAGTATAAAAAAGCCCAATATAAGTAATGAACTCCGCTCCTGATAATCCTTCACCATTCAACGCCAGTCGACCTCCAAAATAAACAATCAATCCAATGGTAACTGCTCCCAACAATTCGCTCACAGGAGAAGCCAAAGCTTTCTTTTTAAACAATTTCAGAGACAAATCACGAATTGTATTCAGAGTTTTGTTAAATCTATTCTGAATCTGTTCTGTCGCATCAAAAATTTTAATTATCTTAAGTCCTACTAAGGTTTCATCTACAAAAGAGTACATTTTACCAAGCTCGTTTTGGGCCTCACCTGTATCCTTTTTGAGACTTCTTCCTATTACCGAAATAATGGTCCCCATAATTGGAAACACAATTAGAGTGAAAATAGTCAACTGAAAATTAGAATACAACAAATATCCCATTGTTAGTACAATGACAATAGGCGAACGAATAATATCAATTAAACTATTCAGGATATTAGATTCTATTTCCCCAACATCAGAAGTAATCCTAGCAAAAACATCTCCCTTCCTTGTATCCGAAAAGAAAGAAACAGGCAAATCCAAAATCTTGTTATGCAGCTTAATTCTAAAGTCCCTTGAAACCCCGGTTCTCGAATAAGTCAAATAAAATTCGGAAAAATAACTGAAGATATTCCTAAGAAAGAACATACTAATAAAGATGATACATGTAATTAGCAAGACATATTCTGGTCCCTTCTCCACTTGTATTTGCTGAATAAAATAGTTAAAACTATCTTTAAGATAAGAACCTATCTCCAGTATTTTACCATCAAATACGGGCTTGGTCTCAATCTTTTCTGTCTCTTTATCAAAAAGGATGTTAAGGACTGGGATGAAAAACAACATCGCAACAATGTTGAAAATCGCGTACAGAATATTAAAGAAAATACCAATTGCTAATGAGCTTTTGTATGGAAGTATATATTCAAGCGAACGCTTATAATAATTCATTGATTAAAAATTAGACGGCTAAATTACGGAAAAATTAATATCCCTGACATGTACAAAAACAAAAACAGTCCCAAAAATGGAACTGTTTCACTCAAAAAAAATCGTTTCACGGTTATCGAAGTCTGTCTACAGATTTTACGAGCCTCTCGTCTCTTCGAATGTATAAGTTGGCAATCACCAAACTTACAATCCCAATTAACGGGAAAATCGGCTCAATACCCTTCTCAGGAAAAGCAATTCCTCCGGATAGTTTTAGTAACCAATACCCCAATAAACCAATCAACAAAGCGTTTATTATCATGCTGATGTTGTTCAGCATGATCTGTCTCTTTCTGTTTTTATAACTAAAAATGGAGAGTGCTCCCAAAAGCACCAGAGCCACACATGCGATTGCCATCACTGGAATTCCTTCTGCAAGAACGACGTCTTGCGAAGAAACAAACAAAAAAACCGCTGACAAGGTTGCCAAAAACATCCATACGGTTTGTATTCTTTGTAGCATCTATAACATTTTTAGAGAATGCAAAATTAGCTATTTTTTTGGTCAATTCAAAAATTATTGTACATTTGCGATACAATATACTTCTGAAAACAAAGTCGCCCGACTTTAATTTTATAAGCTTGACAAATACATTTTTTTATAAAATTTACCTACAAATAACTTATGTTCAACATTGAAACGCTAAGGTCGAAATCCGATGCGGAATTGACCAAAATTGCAAAAGATTTGGGCGTGAAATTGGCAAGAAATAGTGAGACAAATGATAAAATCTTTGCTCTTCTTGACTTTCAAGCATCTAATACCAAATTGGTAAAAGATTACATCAACGCTCAAGATGCTCCAGTTGACGAAAAAGCAAATGCTACCGCACCAACGCAGGATCCCGAACCTAAAGTGACCAAGAAAAGAACGCCAGCTAAAAAAGCTAACGTTGCAAAGACTGAAATAAAACCTGAAGAAAAAGCAGAAGAAGCTAAAGAAAAGCCTGCTGTAGAAGCTCCTCAAGAAGTTCCTACTCCTACAAATCCTTCAGAAAACAAACAAGAGGAAACGCCATCTCCAAGACCAGGAAAAAAGAAAAGACAAAGAGTACCAGCTGCTGCGAACGAAACTCCTTCTACCGAGGAAAACAACAACACTACTCCAACACCTGCTCCTGCGGTCGAAGAAAAAGTTCAAGCGAGACAGGAAAATCAAAATAATCCTCACAAGCAGGAACAGCATAAGAAAAATCCTAACCAGAATCAACAAAAACATAAAAATCAAGAACATCAAGAAACCGAACAAAAGAAGGAATTCAACTTTGACGGTTTGGTGACTATTGAAGGTGTTTTGGAGATTCTTCCAGATAATTATGGTTTCTTACGTTCTTCGGACTTCAGTTACATTTCTTCTCCTGATGACGTATATGTTTCTACAGCACAGATTAGAAATTACGGACTAAAAACTGGTGATACCGTTAAAGGAATTGTAAGACTTCCGAAGGAAGGAGAAAAATATTTCTCTTTACAAAGACCAACAGAAGTTAATGGTCGTGACATGGCCTTCATCAAAGACCGTGTTGCTTTCGAATATTTGACTCCTCTTTTCCCTAAAGAAAAATTCAATTTAGCAGGAAAAGGGTCAACTTTCTCGACAAGAGTTGTTGATTTGTTTGCTCCCATTGGGAAAGGACAAAGAGCGATGATTGTCGCACAACCTAAGACTGGTAAAACAATGTTATTGAAGGACATTGCGAATGCCATTTCTGCAAATCATCCAGAAGCCTATATGATGGTTCTTTTGATTGATGAAAGACCAGAAGAGGTAACTGATATGGAAAGAAGCGTTAATGCAGAAGTTATAGCTTCTACCTTTGACGAATCAGCAGAAAAACACGTGAAAGTAGCTAACCTTGTTTTAGCGAAAGCTCAAAGAATGGTAGAATGCGGTCATGATGTTGTTATTCTTTTGGACTCTATTACAAGATTAGCAAGAGCATACAACACGGTAACTCCAGCTTCAGGAAAGGTTCTTTCTGGTGGTGTGGACGCTAACGCACTTCACAAACCAAAAAGATTTTTTGGAGCAGCAAGAAAAATTGAAGGCGGAGGTTCTTTGACGATTATTGCAACCGCACTTATCGATACAGGTTCCAAAATGGATGAAGTAATCTTCGAAGAATTCAAAGGGACGGGTAATATGGAGCTTCAACTTGATAGAAAAATTGCAAACAAAAGAATCTATCCTGCCATTGATTTGGTGGCGTCAAGTACCAGAAGGGATGACTTGCTTCACGATGATGTGACACAGCAACGCATGTGGATTCTCAGAAAATATCTTGCCGATATGAACCCAATTGAAGCGATGGAATTTGTTGATAAAAACATCAAATCCACCCTCAACAACGAAGAGTTCTTAATGAGCATGAATCGATAAATAAATTAACCGTTTGATACTTCAGACGGTTTTTTTTATTTCAATAGAATAAATTTCTGTACTTTTAGTTTTATTTAAAATTAAAAAGCAATTGTAATGTTGCCTCAAAGCTCAAGGAAACCCCAAAAGCAATGTGCATCACCACCATGTTCAGTATTCCATCCAATATCAACAAATTAGTAATTGTTATCAGCATAATAATTTGCACATTGATTAATGCGCAGAAAAGAAGTTATGTGCTTTTTGATGTACAAGATGGTAAAAGCTTTATTAAAAAAGATTCCATTTCTGCTACAAAGTTTCTGGATTCGCTGTCACAGAATAACTACTACTTTACAAAAATCGTTTCGGTTGAAGAAGTTAACGACCAGGTCAATATCAAATTTGATAAAGGAAACAACTTCAACCAAGCTGAAGTGTTTCTATCACAAGAAATAGCAGAACTTATCAAAAACAAAGAATCGTTTTTTACCACCAATCTGGATTCACTGAAAATACAGATTAATAAAAATTATGCAGACAAAGGCTACGCCTTCAATCGGGTTAAAACAAAATATTTAGGGATTAAAAACGGAATTCCGCAAGTTGAAATCTCTGTCAATACCAATGAACAAAGAAAGATTAATGGCATTGTTATCAAAGGTTACGAAAAGGTTCCAAAGCGCTTTGTTAAAAATTTAGAAAAAGAATTCGTGGGAAAAACTTACGAAGACAAGACCCTTTTGAACATCCAAAAGAATCTTCAAAATCACCCTTACGTTTCTTTGGAACGCAGTCCACAAACTTTGTTTACCAAGGATTCAACACAAGTGTTTCTGTTCCTTCAAAAAAGAAAATCTAATACTTTTGACGGAGTCATCGGTTTTGGAAATGACAAATCAGAAAAATTCTCCTTGAATGGAACGCTAAACGCCAAATTCAATAACATCCTTAACGGTTTTGAAAGCATCCATCTGTACTGGCAGAGAAATCCTGATAAAGGCCAGACTTTTGACCTCAAAATTGACGTTCCTTACCTCTTTAAGACCAATTTGGGGATGATGCTCAACACCAACATTTATCGTCAGGATTCGACGTTTGCAAATGTCAAGTTATTGCCCTCCTTGTATTACAACGCTTCTTATCGACAAAAAATTGGTATACGGGGAACATTTGAGACTTCGTCTGTGCTGGATTCCACCTATGTGGCGGGAAGAGAATATCGCAAAAATGGAGCGGGAATATGGTATAGATATTCTGCCCCTTCCGAAATCGAACTTTTTCTGCACAATGCACAATTTATTCTGGAAGCTGATTTTCTAAGCACCAAATACGCGGATACCGAAGGAACCTTTCCGCAGCAACGATACTTTGCTTCAGGAGAATACAATTTACATATTAGGGGAAATCATTTTCTCAACTTTCGAGCAGAATCTGCAATGTTAAATTCAAAAGAAGAACTCTCAACCAATGAACTCTTGCGATTTGGAGGATGGAACTCGCTACGAGGATTTAATGAAAATTCTTTGATTGCGGACTTCTATGCCCTTGCCGGAACCGAGTATCGATTCTTAATAGGAAATCAAGCCTTTTTTGACATCTTCGGGCAGTATGCTCAACTCCATAACAAAACGATTAATGAAAAACCAAAGCTCTACAGCTTTGGCGTAGGATTCAATTTCTTTCTTCCCATTGGTTTGATGAGTTTCCAAATATCCAATGGCTCGCAATTCGGCAATCCGATAAAATTTGGCGACACCAAAATCCATTGGGGAATTTTGAGTAGGTTTTGATATATGTTGAGTTTCTTAGAAGATACGAAGATCACCTAAGGCGTAATAAACTCTGAAAATAAAACAAAAAAACCACTGAAAATTCAGTGGTTTTAAGTAGCCCGTAGGGGAATCGAACCCCTCTTACCAGAATGAAAATCTGAGGTCCTAACCGATAGACGAACGGGCCGTCCTATAGTCTTACGCTAACTTGTTAACGTGTTTTGTAAGCTTGCTCTTAAGGTTAGCTGCTTTGTTCTTGTGGATAATATTCTTTTTAGCTAATTTATCCAACAAAGAGATCACCTTAGGTAATTGCTCTTGAGCTGCAGTTTTATCTTCTTCGCTTCTTAGGTTCTTCATAGCCGATCTAGCCGTCTTATGATAATACCTGTTACGCAACCTCTTTACTGCGTTTTGTCTAATTCTTTTAAGTGCTGATTTATGATTTGCCATATCTCTTTCTGAAATGTGGGTGCAAAGATATAAATATTTCTTTTCCCTCCAAATTTATTTTAAAAAAAAATCTACTTTTTTTCCTTTCTTTTTGATTTTCAATGCAATTATTTATTCACCTTTTGGATGACTGTATTAACGATTCCCTTCGCTGCAACAGATTTTTGAAGCTCAATCGCCTCTTCCAAAGTTTTTACATTGCCATAAGTGTAGTAAAATAATCCACCATCTTTGACTCTTTCCACATCTTTTAGCGTCTTCAAAATATAAGAATCAGAATCAAGTTTTTTGTTACTTGCTGAAACTTCTAGCGTATAATAACCAGAATTAAGACTTTGTTTAGGAACAAACTGAACCGCAAATGCATTCTTAAATCCCGCGTCTCTTGCTGTTTTCAGGTTGATATCTCTCACTGAGCCCAAATTGGTCACTGCGTAGTAGTACTTGTACATATTTCCTTCTTTAATAGCCAAGATGTACTTGAGACCTCTAAAAGCAGGGTCGTTTTGACTATATCTGACCCCTGTACTCATCAACTGAATACGATAGTCGTTACTTGAAGGAACTTCTTTTGGTTTTTCTACTTTAACTGGGACAGGCTCTTTATTAATTCCATGAGATTTCTGAGCATACTTCATAATTGCATCATAGATGAGAGACGCCACTTCTTTCTGCCCCTTTTCAGAAGTCAATAACGCTGCATCTTCATAATTATTGACAAATCCCGTCTCGATGAGCACGGAAGGCATCGCATTCATACGCAACACGTGTAAATTGGCTTGCTTTACTCCTCTTGAGTATCTTCCGCTTTTTTCAAAATTTTCCTCAACCATATTTCCCAAAAACAAACTTCTCTCTAGATACTTGCTTTGCTGAAGTTTCAATGCTATGAGCGATTCTGGAGAACTTGGGTCGTAACTTGCAAAGGTTGCTTTATCTTTTTCGTCCAAATAGATTACATCATTCTCCCTTTTTGCTACTTCAAGATTATCTCGATTTTGGTCTGGTCCCTGAACAAAAGTTTCAGTTCCCCTTGCTGTAGCCGTTTTACTAGGTGAAGAATTAACATGTACAGAAACAAACAAATCCGCTTTACTCTTATTAGCAAGCGTTGTACGATACCCTAATGTGGGAAACTCGTCCGTAGTCCTCGTATAGATAACTTTGAAACTTTTATTCTTCTCTATCATTTTACCCAATTCGAGAACGATTGCTAAAGTAATGTTCTTTTCTTGTGCTAGTCCAAAGTCATAATTACGGTTTGCTCCAATGTCGCTTCCACCATGCCCTGGGTCCAACACAATAGTAAACTTCTTTTGTGCGTTAATAACAATAGTTGATAGCATCAAAAGCAGAAATGCATATTTTTTGAAACAAAATCTATTAATCATCTTCATTTTTTAAAAATTATTTTAATTTTGAAACCTCTAATTTTAATTAAAATACGTATCAAAATCGGCTCCAAAAATAAATTACATATTTTAATTTTCCTAATTTTTAACATATTTTGTGTGTCTACCTACGCTCAAAATAATATTGAAAACAAGGAAGTTAAAACTTTCGAGAGGAAAACAGATACGGTTGTTGTCAAAAAAGAACAACTGGAGGATATATTACGTGCCAATGCCGAGGAAAGTGTTCGGACAGACGTCGTCAAGAACATGACCTACCTTAAGAAGAACGCCGTTGTCCAATATATGGGCATGGAAATCAAGGCGGATTACATCGTTATTGACCGTGATAAAACACTTATTTCTGCATTTGGAGAAACTGATTCTTTAGGCAAAGTCATTAAGTATGCATCTGCTGTACAAGGTGGAAAGACCTATGAGTACAAAAATTTCGCTTACAATTACAAAACAGGACAAGCCATTGCTTATGGCGCTCGAACAGAAGAAAGCGAAGGGGTTATCAATGCTCAAAAAACGAAAAAGTACAACGATTCTGTATTTGTAATGCGGCGAGCCCTTTACACTACTGACGAATATTATATCAAACAAAAGGACTCTTTAGCCGATTATCATATTGCCGCTTCTATCATCAAAATGAAAAAAGGCAAAGATAAATCTCAGTTGGTAACAGGTCCTGCTGTAATGTATATTGAACAAATTCCTACCCCATTAATAATGCCTTTTGCGTTGCTTCCTTTTAGTGACAAAAGGTCTGCCGGAATCTTGATGCCAAGTTTTGGAGAACGGCAAGATGTTGGTTTTTATCTAAACAATCTGGGATACTATCAACCTATTGGTGAACATTTCGATATTAAAATTTTACTCGATTATTATACCAAAGGAAGCTGGACCTTTCGCCCCGAAGTCAATTATCTCAAAAAATACCGGTACACAGGGAACTTTTCTGCGGAAATGGGAAATACAGTTACCGGAATCAAAGGTTTGGACAATTACTCAAAAACCAAAACTTACAGAATTGCCTGGAGACACTCCCAAGACACCAAAGCCAATCCACTTTTGAACTTTTCGGCTTCTGTGAATGTGGTCAGTAGCAAATTCTATCAGAATACCGTTAACAACGCTTACATTTTTGACCAAAGTGTTCTTAACACCCAACAAAACTCATCGGTGAGCGTCACCAAAAGATTTTTGACACTTCCTATTACTATAACAGGTTCTACCTCATACTCGCAGAATTTTTCTACGGGCGTTTCTAATTTAAGATTACCTCAGGTTAATGTTACCATTAATCAATTTTACCTTTTCAAATCTAAAACCGGGGTCAGAGAGGGCCTTTTGGAAAACATTACCGTAAATACTGGATTCAACTTTAATAATTATGTTGAGACGACCGAAGGAGAATTGTTCCAAAAAGAAATGTGGGCCAATATGCAAACTGGATTGACCAACAATATCGATTTATCAACTAGTACGACAATAGCGAAGTATTTCATATTTTCGGTCAGTGCAGGTTTTGATAATGCGCTAACCACAAAAACTTTGGAAAGACGATATGACCCAATAGACAACGCTGTAGATAATACATACAATAGAAATTTTGCTGGTTTTTCAACTTTTTCTTCGTCTGCAGGAATTTCAACAACGCTCTACGGTACCAAAATATTTAAGAAAGGCTCAAAAATAGGAGGGATCAGACACATGGTAACCCCTGCGGTTAGCTTTACTTACGCTCCTGATTTTGGCGATCCAAAATTTGGATACTACAAAAATTACTATGACACCAACGGTGTGTTGACGCCCTATTCTATTTTTGATGGAACTCCAGTTGGGAATCCAGGCTCGGGAGAAATCGGAGCCATCGGCTTCTCCATCGGAAATAATTTGGAAATGAAACTAAAATCAAAAACCGATTCCACAGGTTACAAAAAAATCAAAATTTTTGAAACTTTAAGCATAGGTGGAGGATATAATTTTGCTGCTACAACTCATCCTTGGTCGAATCTAACATTCAGTGGACAGACCTCATTATTCGAAGGTAAATTAAGACTTAATACTAACTTAGCTCTTAATCCTTATCAAGTCGTTTTTGAAGACGATGATGCGACGACAGGCATATTGTCAGAAAATTTTGGATCATTTAGAGTTGAAACCTTCGGGCTTCAGCTTTCTTATCCTTTGAGCGAAGCGATTTTTGGAGAAAAGAAAGATTACAGCAAAAGTTTTAAAAAGAAAGGTGAAATCAGAAATGAAAATTATTTCTTTGATGATGATAATTATGCGCATTTCCAACAACCTTGGTCTTTGAATATTAGCGCGACTTACGCTTATTCCAAAAACCTTGCAAGATACGGAACCAAAAGTGGCTCATTAGGATTGGATGGAAAGATTCAGCTTACCCCTTTCTGGAATATCAATGGAAGTACCCATTACGACTTTATTTCAAAAGAACTAGCTTATACAAGAATTGGATTCTCAAGAGATCAGCGAAGTTTTACCATTAACTTCAATTGGGTTCCTTTTGGACAGACCAAAGTATATGATTTCTTCATTGGAATCAAAGCGAACATCTTAAGTGATGCACTCAAATATAAGGATCGTAATTTCCCAGAAAGCGGTTCTCCTTTTTAAAAAGAAAAATTTTATATACATTTATTGACAAAATAACTTATGAAAAAAGAAATCTCTACTCAAAATGCGCCTGCTGCGATAGGACCTTATGCACAAGCAATTCTTGCGAACGGTACTTTGTACATCTCAGGACAAATTCCTGTTGATCCTCAGTCCGGTGAAGTTGTTGACGGAATCGAAGCTCAAACTCACCAAGTGATGAAGAATCTTTCAGCGATTTTGGAAGAAGCTGGATTAAGTTTTGATCATGTCGTGAAAGCGAGTATTTTCTTGAAAAGCATGGATGATTTTGCGGTTGTTAACGGGATATATGCTTCGTATCTTCAGGAAGGTAAATATCCTGCTAGAGAAACAGTGCAGGTTTCTTGTCTTCCTAAAAATGTTGACATCGAAATTTCAATGATTGCAGTTTCCTAATGATGGATTTTCTTCGGAATACTTTAGGAGTCTTAGTCGGATTGACCATTGCATGGCTCATTATCACTTTGGGGATTAGAACCAATTCTCAATGGATTACTTTTGAGTCTTTTTCTCCGTTTGATCATTGGTCAGCGTTTTTGCAATCAGTCCAAAACGACAATGGATTCTTTGGATTTTTACTTCTGATTTCGGGAGTTGCAGCTGCCGTTGGGGGTGTAGCCACCGCAATCATTGTGAAATATGCTAAAGTTGCCTACGCAATTTTGATAGGATTTATCATGCTATTCATCGCTATGTTGGATATTATCATTTTTCCTTATCACCCAACCTTTTATAAAATCCTTATCTTCCTAACCTTTTTCCCATTCTCATGGATCGGAGGAAAAATAGTAGAGGTCATCTATGAAAGAAACAAAAAGCGAAGCAAAGCAAAAACAAAATAAAAAAAGCCGCAACTCCCAATCGAGTTGCGGCTTTCATTTGAATTTGAAAATATTAATTATTTCGGCATTGCAAATCCTCTTGTGTACATTTGCCCATAGCTGTCAACAAATTTTATTTGGACATTGCCTTCATGCTTTTCTAAGATTTTTTCTATATCCTTCTGGCTATTTACTGGCTTACCGTTAACTTCAATAATAATATAACGGTCAACGATTCCGATTTTCGCCATCTCACCATTAGCAACCACATTCTTTGCAACCACTCCACTGTTTAGACCATAGTCAGTTTTAAATTGATTACTCAATGGATCAAACTCTGCTCCTATTTTCTCAGTAACTGAAAGATCAGCTTTGGTTCTAGCCTTTGTATTCCCCTTTTGGTCTTTTAAGGTTACCGTAGTTGTGGCTGGTTTACCATTGCGGGTATAGTTAACTACAACTTGATCTCCAGGACGCTTGCTACCAATAGCTAAAGATAAGTCTGGAAAATCTGTAATATTGTAACTATCAATTTTGGTAATAACATCTCCAATTTTCATTCCTGCGTCTTCTGCTCCACCATTCTCTGAAATACCAGTTACATATACACCACTTCCTCCTTTGATATTAGTCTTCTTTTCTTGATTATATTGCGCAACTTGTTGGTCGTTGGAAAGATCAAGTGTACTCACTCCTAAGAAACCCCTTTGTACTAAACCAAACTTCTTAATATCCTCAACAATCTTTCTTGCCAAATTTGATGGCACTGCAAAACCATAACCCGTATAATATCCATTAGGCGATGCAATTGCAGAGTTAATACCAATTAAATCTCCATTAAGATTCACCAATGCTCCTCCAGAGTTTCCTCTATTAATTGCTGCATCTGTCTGAATAAAACTTTCAATAGGATTAGTTGCTTGACCTTGCCCTCCAAGGATTCCAATACCTCTACCTTTTGCAGAAACAATTCCCGCTGTAACGGTAGAATTAAGACCTAAAGGATTTCCGACTGCTAAAACCCATTGCCCTACTTCGATATTATCAGAATTTGCAAAATTAAGATACGGCAAATTGTTGTCTTCAATTTTTAAAAGACTAATATCTGTATTAGGATCCGTTCCTACCAAAGTCGCGATATATGATTTTTTATTATTAAGAACCACTTCCAACTTGTTAGCCCCTTCAACCACATGATTATTGGTAATGATATAACCATCAGGTGAAATAATCACCCCCGATCCCATCCCTGTTGGCATGTTATCAGGCTTTTTCTGTTGTCTTTGCGGCTGCTGATTTCCACCTCCAAAAGGGTCTCCGAAAAACCACTCAAATAAGTCTTGTTGTGAACTACTCCCCCTTGCATTAGCATTATTCTGATAATTTTTAATGGTGACAACCGCTGGAACCGTAGTTTTGGATGCTTTTACAAAGTCATCTCCTATAGCTGCAGCGTTCATACCCGCAAATGAGGTATCACTTTTTGCAGTTGAAAAGAAGGAGTAATCCTGATTATTAGCTCCGTTGTCAAAATATTTGATTGCGCCAAAAGTTGTAGCTCCAGAAATGACTCCCACCACAGCAAAAGGCAATAATTTTTTTAAAGTACTCTTCATTGTTTCTCTCTTTTTATTAGGTTTTTAATCTCTACACAAATTTAATGCTAAATAGGTGCAGATATACATCATATAGTTACACTTTTAACTAAAATTTAACAAGAATTAAGCGTTTTTATAGATTTTTCCTTGCTAATCAAGGTTTTTCGTTAACATTAGACAAATGACAACTTGTCAAAAATATTTGAAATTTTGTCACAAAACGATAAAAACAACAAAAAGTATATCTTTGCAAAAATTTCATCATAATATAGAATGACAAAAAACGGAAGAATAGAATTGATGTCACCTGCAGGTGACTTCACCTCTTTGCAGGCAGCATTAGATAACGGAGCGGATTCAGTGTACTTTGGTGTAGAGCAACTCAACATGCGAGCTCGAGCTTCCATGAATTTTACCATTGATGACCTTCCAGAAATCTCAAAAAGATGCAAGGAAAAAGGAGTAAGAACCTATCTTACCCTTAACACCATTATTTATGATCATGACTTATCGATCATAAAAACCCTACTTGACAAGGCCAAAGAAGCAGACTTGACCGCTGTGATTGCGATGGATCAGGCGGTAATTGCCTATGCAAGACAAATTGGAATGGAAGTACATATTTCCACCCAAATTAATATCACCAACATAGAAACAGTAAAGTTTTACGCTCTTTTTGCCGATACCATGGTGATGAGCCGCGAACTTTCGATTACACAGATTAAAAAAATATGTGATCAAATAGAAAAAGAACAAATCAAAGGTCCATCTGGAAACTTGGTTGAAATCGAAATCTTTGGTCATGGAGCACTATGTATGGCTGTTTCTGGAAAGTGTTATTTGAGTCTCCACTCTCACAATTCTTCAGCTAACAGAGGAGCATGCAAACAAAATTGCAGAAAAAAATATACCGTAATTGACCAAGAGTCTGGCTTCGAAATCGAATTAGATAACGAGTACATGATGTCTCCAAAAGATCTTTGTACG
The DNA here is from genome assembly GCF_058117085.1 of Chryseobacterium sp. CG10_8. Lineage (NCBI taxonomy): Bacteria > Pseudomonadati > Bacteroidota > Flavobacteriia > Flavobacteriales > Weeksellaceae > Chryseobacterium > Chryseobacterium sp. CG10_8. The sequence continues at coordinate 25,682 of NZ_JBYVEB010000009.1, forward strand.
ATTGGATTTTTAGATCAAATTGTTGATGCTGGTGTCAAAGTTCTTAAAGTTGAAGGAAGAGGTAGAGCGCCAGAATATGTTGCTTCCGTCACCAAATGCTATCGCGAAGCTATAGACTCTATAGCAGATGGTACTTTCTCTCAAGAAAAAGTAGAAAATTGGATGAAGGAATTAGAAAAAGTGTACAATCGTGGTTTCTGGAGTGGATATTATCTTGGTCAGGAATTGGGAGAATGGTCAGCTAATCCAGGTTCTAATGCTACTCAGAAAAAAGTATATATTGGTAAAGGTAGACACTTCTATCCAAAATCCAATATTGCAGAATTCTTAATTGAAGCGTACGACCTTAATGTTGGAGACCAGGTTCTCATCCAGGGGCCAACAACCGGAACCCAAGAAATGGAAATCACAGAAATGATGGTTGATGGTAAAGGCACTGAAACAAAAGCGACAAAAGCAGATGTTATCACTTTCAAAACAGATTTCCGAGTGCGCCCTTCTGACAAATTATATAAAATTGTAAAAGCGTAAAAAATGACCCAAGGAGAAAGAGTCAGTATTTTTACACCTGACTCTTTTTACTTGACTCTTAAAAATATGGTTATCATCACCCTTCAAAGAGACAAATGTATTGGTTGTAACTATTGCGCCGAATTTGCTCCAGAATATTTCCGAATGTCTAAAAAAGACGGAAAGTCAGTTTTGCTCAAATCTAACGAAAAAAAAGGTTTTTTTACAGTAAAAACGCCTATTCCGGATGCTTTTGAACCATGTGATAAAGCGGCAAAAGCTTGTCCCGTTAAGATTATTTCCGTCAAAGAGATATAAATAATGACAAAATTAGAACTTCGTAAATTATATCTCGAAAAAAGAAAGAATCTGAGCAAAGAACAAGTTCGAGATTTCTCTAAGAAAATATTCGAAAATTTTATTTTACAATTTAAAGTAATTGAAACTCAAAAAGTTCACATATTTTTAACCATTGAAAAATTCAACGAAGTTGACACAAAATATTTTCTAGATTACTTTTTTGAGAATAAAAATACTGTTTTTGTTCCCAAAATGATTAATGATGAACTTATTTCAATTGAATTAAATGCCGAAACTGAATTTGATGTAAACTCTTGGGGAATAAAAGAACCTAAAAGTAATGAGGATGCTACCATAAAATCATACGATATCGTCATTACTCCATTATTATATTGTGACCAATATGGCAACAGAATTGGCTACGGAAAAGGCTTCTATGATAGATTTTTTTCAAAAATATCATCAAAAACGATTAAAGTAGGTTTAGCATTTTTCCCACCCAATGAGCTTATAACTGACGTTACGGAATACGATATTCCTTTGGATTACTTAGTAACTCCCGATGAAATACTGTCTTTCAAAGGGTTATTATAAAAATTGATAAAGTAAAACTTAAATTCTTTTTTGAATTTTATTTCCTTAGGAACCAATACATACTGAGCAAGATGCTCTTTATCAGCTAACTTACGATTAGACTTGTCATAATATTCTACACTAAACTTAGCAAAATTAAGCGTATCCGTACCAACATAAGTTTCGAAAACTTCGAAGGCACTTAATCTAGACTGTTTTACTTTCAAGGAATCTAACTCAGTAAAGAGTTTCTTTAATGTCGTAGAATCAGGTTTAAAGAAATATCCTAAAATCTGATCATACATCACCGAATCTATTTCAGTATCCTTATTCCCTAACGAATACAATGTGGCAAGATCCAATACCTCCTGTACCTTTTGTTTGGTTATCTTCTGAATAACTTCTGCACTATCAAGCTTATAGGTGCTTCTATTACTGTTATACTTAACTTGTTCTATTGATGGAGGCCCTTGCTCTTTCTTACAAGCGACAACACTCATGATAGCAAAAATCGCAATCAAAAGTACTTTAAATATGTTATTCGGTCTCATCATTAATTTTAAATTTAATTAGAATGATTTTTCCCTTTTCTCGTTTGATATCAATTACATCAAGATTCTTAAGAGATGTTGTAGGGGTAGTTACAAGATTAATATACTTCTGTCTGTCAAGTGTTTCGACACCATAAATATCATTGTCAAAAACTTGATAAATAATTGCGTCTACCGCAATACGACTTTCCAACTCACGCCTCTTCTGCTTAATTAAGAGTGCAGATTCTTCCGGATTCCCAGAAATTTCCATGGTAGAAAAGAAATTAACTGCCATCTTATAATCGTCCGGCCTCAATTGAATGGTTTCTTCTCGCGGAGCACTAGCAAGGTTTCTGTTAATTTCTATACTTTCATAAAGCGGTGAAGAAATCTCCATTCTTAATACCTGATCCTTTGTTGGATAAGAAAAATCTTCTCCCGGCTTTAAGCTGTAATAGATAGGAGATTCATCCTTTTTAATCACTTTTACTTGGATAGGATCTTGAATCTTAGCATTTCGATCAGCATCTACAAAGTGGTATGTATAAGTAGAATCAAATACTTGACTATTAAACCCTAAAAAACCAATAACAACAAGCAAAATAGCAGAAACAATCAACCATGCATAATCCTTTAGAGACTTTCTTCTAACAGCAGGTTGAGAATTAGACACCACTGATACAGGCGGAGAAACCTTCGTTTCAATGACAGGACTTGACTCCTGAATACCTTTATCAACATCTATAACTGTACTTTCCTGAACTGAACTAGAAGGGGCGTTAACAAATTCACCTTTCTCAATCAGCGCATCATCAACATCTTCTATATCAGTATCCAAATTCTCAGCCAAAGATTCTTCATACTCATTTAGAATCTCGTCAACAAACAAATGGTTCTTCTTAAAATCGTACCAAGAAACATAGCCAGCGTAGATGGAAAGGATATTCAGAATGTCAATTCTAGGAATTTTAGCAACTGGTGTCGCCTTAAAATAAGTATAAAAAGACTTCTCACTAATATTACCTTTGGTTGCTTTTCTGAGGTCTTCTTGAAAATACACGATATCAATCCCCTTCCAATTCGAAATATTTTCGTCGGAAGGAGTATGATTTTCTAAATATCTGGACTGAATTTCAGATTTTAATTGCTCGAAATGTAATAAATCTAAATTATTCAAAATTTTCGTTAATAGTTTATCTTTCTGATTTACAGATATAATAAATTGTAAAATTATTTTACAAATATATTACAACTAATTTTCATAAACAAATTTTTTTCTCGCTCTACATTTGTACCGTTCAATTGAGAGAACAATCACTTGAACGTGAAAAAAGAAATTAATTAAAAACAAATTTAAACATTATTTATTATGAAAAAATCATTGTTCGTTGCAGCTATCGCTGCTTTAGCTCTTGTTTCTTGTAAAAAAACTGACGCTGCTGTTACTGAAGGAGCTGATACTGCTGCTGCTGCTGCTGTAGATACTGCTGCTGCTGCTGTTGACACTGCTGCTGCTACTGTTGATACTGCTGCTGCTGCTACTGTTGACGCTGCTGCTGCTACAACTGCTGACGCTGCTGCTGCTACTGCTGATGCTGCTGCTACTGCTGATGCTGCTGCTGCAACTGCTAAAGATGCTAAAGAAGCTGTAAAAGAAGCTACTAAATAATTTTAGTAAACTCAAAAAACAAGACCGTTTCGCCCAGCGAAACGGTTTTTTTTATACTTTATTTTGACGTAATAATTCGAAACAGGTTATCGCTACAGCATTACTAAGGTTAAGAGAATCTATTGTTCCTACCATTGGTATTAGAATGTTCTCTGATTTATCAAGCCAAAAATCACTTAAACCAGAATGTTCCGTTCCAAAAACAATAGCAGTATCTCCCTTGAGATCTGCAACCTGAATTTCCTTCGCCTTTTCATCCATGAATGTCGAATAAATCTTGAAATCGTTCTTCTTCAAAAAGTCGTAGGTTTCCCGATTAGAACTCAAAAAAACATTCATCCCAAATAAACAACCAACACTTGACCTCAGAACGTTTGGATTATAGATATCAGCTTTAGCATCGGTGACAATGAGAGCCTCAATACCGAAAGCTTCGCAACTTCGCAAAATTGCACCCAAATTACCAGGCTTCTCAACACTTTCTAAAACAATTATACCAGCTCCTTTTCTAGGGTTAAAACTATTTAAATCAAATTCTTTGGCTTCAAAGACACCAAGAATACCTTCTGAACTTCCACGATAAGCTAATTTCTCATATATCTTTTCCGAAACTAAATGGACTTTGCCTTCGGGTAAGACATCGTTATAAATACTTTCACAAACAAAAAACTCTTGCGCCAGAAACCCAAATTGCATCGCCCGTGAGTTCTCTTGCTTCCCTTCAACCACAAAAACGCCTGACTTCTTACGAAATCTGTTATCTGTAATCAATCGTGTAATATATTTAATTTTGTCGTTCTGTAAACTCTCTATCATTATTTTTGGAAGTTTAAATTAAATTTAGAAAACAAAAAAGTAACAAAAACATGCTACTTTTCAACTATATCCCATTAACCGTCAATGAGATTCTGAGAATTGTCCATTAAACTTTGTGGTAATTCTTTTTTATTTTTGATTCCTAGCTCTTTGAGTTTCTGTGTCTGCAAAACAAGGTTATCATTACCTGTTGATAGCTGTTTATATGCATCTTGATAAGAGTTTCTTGCGTTGTCTAAATTTTTACCAACTTTTTCCAAATTATCAATAAATCCAACAAATTTATCATACAATTTAGCTCCTCTTTCTGCGATCTCCATCGAGTTGCGGTTCTGATATTCACGCTTCCACAAGTCAGCAATAAGTTTGAGCGACGTGATCAAATTACTAGGATTAAGCAAAAGAATTCTTCGATCATACGCAAAATTCCAAAGATTCTGGTCAGCTTGCATTGCCGCAATATAGGCTGGCTCACTGGGAATAAACATCATGACAAAATCCAAGGATTTTCCGTAGTCATCGTATGCTTTCTTGGAAAGTTCAACAATATGGTTTTTTACAGAAGCCAAATGCTGATTTAACTTAATTTGATAGACATCAGCGTCTGCTTCATCCACCAATTCTGTGAAGGCGGTAAGAGAAACCTTTGAATCAATAATAACATTACGCTCATCAGGATATTTAACTACTGCATCAGGACGCATTTTCTTTCCAGAAAACTCAGAAAAAAGAGCTTTATTATCCTCATCTGTCAACTGGTGCTCCAAGAAATACTCTCTTCCTTTTACCAGTCCTGACTTTTCGAGAATGCTTTCCAAAATCATTTCGCCCCAATTACCTTGGGTTTTACTTTCTCCTTTTAAAGCTCTCGTAAGTTTTTTGGCGTCATTAGAAATCTGCTGATTAAGCTCAGCTAACTCTTTCACTTTTTCAGCAAGAGAAAAACGTTCTTTGTTTTCCTTCTCGTAAGCTTCGTTCACGCGGTCCTTCAATTCAGTAATTTTTTCCTGAAAAGGCTTCAATATATTATCTAAATTCTCTTTATTCTGTATAGTGAATTTCTCTGTTTTCTCCTCTAGAATCTTATTTGCTAAATTTTGAAATTCACTTTTGGCCAAAGCTTGCATTTTGGCAATTTCTTCTTTCTGATTTTCAAGCAATTGCTTAAGACTTTCATTTTGAGCTGAAAGCTCTGATCTCACCGAAATTAACTGTTGCTTTTCAACCTGTAGATCTTTTATTTCTAAAGTTTGCTGGGTATTAACATGCAATTGTTGTTCGATTTGCTTGTTCTGAAAATCATTTTCCGCAGAAATCTTAGAAAGCTCATTCTTTAACTGACTAAGAATCTCGGTTTGAGAAAAATTAGTTTGCTTTTCCTCAGCGATATGACGAGAAAGTTCGGAAATACGAGATTCTGCATTAGAAAAATCCGAAACTTGCTTAAGATAGCTGTTATTGAGTTCGTCATAGCTCTTCCTAGATACAGAAGAAGATTTCAGTATAAAATAGGCTAAAACACCACCTAAAACGAATGATAAAATAATGTATAGGATTTCCATTCTTCAAAAATAAGAAAAGATAAAAGGATAAACGAAGGTTGTGGAAAAGTGATTCGTTTTTGAATCTACAACTAACAAAAACTGGAGTTTAGGAGCAACCGCAATCTTTATCACAGCTCTTTCTCTTGCTATCAAACTTAGAAGGAGCAAAATTTTTCCTAATTATCCTGTAAATAGAATAACAAGCAAAAATCAATGCAATTGCGATGACAACATATTGTAAAACTAACATATCCATAATTTCTTACAATTTTAAACTACCTGTATTCGACTTGACTTCAAACAAAATTAAAATTTAGCATCAAAGAAATTTAATTTTATAAAAATGAACTCCGAATGTTATTTAAACATCTGAAAAACCAACATGGAAGCAAAATAAGCAATGGCTGACATTCCCGCCAATTGCAACAATGTCCATTTCCAACTTTTTGTTTCTCTATAAACCACTGCAATCGTAGAAACACACTGCATTGCAAAGGCATAAAATATCAAAATTGAAAGACCCGTCGCAAAACTGAACACTTTTTCACCATTAGGCTTGGTGTCCGCTCGCATTTTGTCAATTACTTTGACCTCCTCTGCGTCGCTTTCTAAGCTATATAATGTGGACATCGTTCCCACAAAGACTTCTCTTGCTGCAAAACTCGACAAAATCCCAATACCCATCTTCCAATCGTAACCCAAAGGTTCGATAGTAGGCTCTATTAATTTTCCAGCTTTGGCAAGATAAGAGTGGTCGAGATGGACATCCGTTGCTATCCATTGCTCTGGTTTCTGTTTTGGTCCGATATAACTTAAAAACCAAAGGATTACGCTCACTGCAAAAATGACTTTACCAGCTCCTGTGATAAACTCCCAAACTTTACCTAAAACCAATCGGAAATCATAACCAAAAAGTGGTACCTTGTATTTGGGCAAATCCATAACCAAGAAAGTCTTTCCAGTATTTTTGATGACTTTTTTCAACACTAATGAAGCCATTAGCGCCATAAAAAAACCTAGAAAATACATTACCATCAAAGCCAAAGCTTTGTAACTAATCCCTCCGAAATAATGGTCTGGGATAATTAATCCAATAATGATACTGTAAACAGGAAGACGCGCCGAACAGGTCATAAATGGTGTTACCAAGATGGTGATTAGACGCTCTTTAATATTCTCGATATTTCTAGTAGACATGATTGCAGGAATAGCGCAAGCGGTACCAGAAACCAAAGGAACAATACTTTTCCCATTGAGTCCAAAAGGTCTAAGTAATCGGTCCATCAGAAATATAACACGCGCCATATATCCAGAATCTTCCAGCAAATAAAGAAAATATAGAAGTATCCCAATTTGTGGGGCAAACACCATAATTCCTCCAATTCCTGGGACAATCCCGTCAGAAACCAACGAGTTAATCGGTCCTTGAGGAAGATATTCTTTAGAAAAAGAAGATAATTTTAAAAAGATGGTCTCAATCCACTCCATTGGATAGGCGGCAAGGAAAAACACCAACTGAAAAGTAATCAATAGAATTAAAGCAAAAACTAAGTATCCTAAAATGGGATGCACCAAAATCTGGTCTAGCTTTTCCGTAAGATGTTCTTTTGCAGAGGTCTTCTTTGACACAATTTTAGGCATTGTCGCCTCAATATTTTGATATCTTCTTAGCGTTTCTTGTGTCTGAAGACGTTTTGGAACGAGACATTTTGTTTCCTCTCCTTCTAATTTGTCTTTAATGCTTTCAAGATTTCCCAAATAGACTTCTGAAGAAAGCAAAGTCCAAACTTTATATTGATTAGCCTCTCGCAATTGCTGAGAAAGTTTTGAAACTAATTCTCGATGTTCTCGCGGAATCTCAAAGAATGAATTTTGATTTCGGCCAAATTTTCGGTCATGGACAGCATCTCGTACCACATCAATCCCAATTCTCTTCTTTGCATTGGTTTCAAAAACTGGAACTTGAAGCGTCTCGCTCAACTTCTTAGTATCAACGAAGATCCCTCTTCTTTCTGCCTCATCAATCTGATTAAGAACCACCAAAACAGGAATCCTCAAATCTGAAATCTGTTGAAACAATAGAAGCCCTCGCTTAATGTTAAGGGCATCTAAAAGATAAATAATACCAACGTAATTGGATTGCTCTTCAATCAGAAACTTGATGAAGACGGACTCGTCCTCGGAACTTGGATATATACTATAAGCACCTGGCAAATCAACCACTTCGATTTCTTCATCTTTGTAAATATAGTCTCCAAAATGGCTTGCTACGGTAACACCTGCATAATTTCCGGTTTTCTGTTTCTTATTGCATAAAGCATTAAAAATCGTGGATTTCCCAACATTGGGATTTCCTACCAGAAGGACTTGTTTTTTTTGTGAATTTTGCATGTGGTCTACTTACTCAATCAAGCGAATCTACAATAATGTATTGCGCTTCCTCCTCTCTTAGTGCAACTCTGGAATTTTCCGAACCAAATTCTATATACAAAGGTCCATGAAAAGGTGCTCGATGAAGAATCAAAAACTCTGTATCAGGAAGCAATCCCATTTCGATTATTTTGCATGGCATCTTTAACGACTCATTATCGTAATCCAAAATCTTCCCCTTTTTCTTGGTGGGAAAACAACATAATTTATTGAGGTTATCCGAAGTCAAATCTTAAAATTGTGATGCAAATATAAGTTATTTAAAATAAATCTAAATAATGATATTCATCAATAAAAAAAGAAGCCTTTTAAGGGGCTTCCCAATTATAAATTAGTTAATATGAATGTCAATTGATTGGCTTAACAGCCGCAGACTCAACCTCAATCGGGTTGTCAATGCTCTTATAAAAATCTAGATATGCCTTTTCTTGCTTCTTCACCATCTCTCCCACTGTCATATCCATTCCTGGGATTGATTGAGACATCACTTCTGCTGTTAAATGTGGCCTTGCTGACGCAAAAGGATCTTTCTTAAAAGCGTTAAATGTTTTATCAAATTTATCTCTGGTCACAACCACAGGTTTTCCTCCTGTTGCTCTCATCATGTTTTCTATATAAGAGTATTCGGTGTAATCATTAACCGTTTTATTCCCTTTAAGCTCCCAAGAATAATTTTTCTTATCATCTTCAATTTTCACAATTAATCCCGGCAAACCATGAAACTTATATGGTCCGTCTTGGAAAGGTAAATCACTAGAAAACCAAGCCGTCCACTTTCTTCCTCCAAAATCTGCAGTGGCCTTCTGCGCATTATACTCACCTATCTTTTGCTTCTCGCTAGAAACTTTCCAGTTAATTTTCTGGTCATCCTCATAAGCGATATTACTTGGTGTGAATCCATTGGCTACCTTTTCTACATACGTTACCTTCATATCAGGATAAGCCTTGTAAATTCTGTATGAAATCTTAGGTTGTTTCATGACTTTAGATAAGTCTTTCATGACCCCTGCCTTTTGCATTGCTTCGATTTCTACCTTCATCAAAGAATCTTGTGAAATCACGGTATAATCCTGATAGATAGATTTATCCTTTGTAATATCTAAAATCATCATCACTTTCTCCATCTTAGCCGAATCTTTCTTTGGTTTGTAAGTCATCTCATAAAAGAAACGATTGGCGGTTTCCTGAGCTGAAACAGAAAAAACAATCAATAAAAGTAATAAAGAAGTTATTTTTTTCATTCTAATATTTTAATGCATTAGTATAATAATGTTATCTATTGTTACAATTTTCGAAAAAAAATTAACAAAACTTTATGTTTAGTCAATTCTCGAAAACAGTTGGATATAATTACTTTTACATTCAACAATAAAAAAGATCAAAAAATGAACACACTACCCAATTTGAAGGCAGAGCTGGAACAAGAATACCAAACAACTAAGAAATTTTTGGAGGCTTTTCCTGAAGGGAAAAACGATTATGCTCCACATGAAAAAAGCTTCAAAATGATGCCACTTGCAACGCATATTGTGGAAGTCTTTGCTTGGCCTGAGACTATTTTCACCACTTCTGAACTTGATTTTGGCGTCACCGAATATAAGCCTGAGGTTCTCAACACCAAAGAAGACCTTCTACAAAAATTAGAAGCTGACTATACCGCTGGAAAAACAGCTTTGGAAAATGCAACAGAAGAAGATTTGGAACCAAGTTGGGCAATTAAAATGCATGGGCAAACACTAAGTCAATGGAGCAAATATGGCGCAATTCGTCATGCTTTGGATCAAATTACGCATCATAGAGCACAACTTGGAGTCTATTACAGGCTAAATGACATTGCGCTTCCCGGAAGTTATGGTCCTTCTGCTGATGACCAAAATGGTTTCTAAATAATCACATTGATTACTCTCATAAAAAATCCCGACCAAATGATCGGGATTTTTTTATTTGTAAAGGGAAGGTTCAATTCTGTTGTTATTGCGTTTGGCGGCTTCTTGTACCATTTTTTCATTACTGCGCGCAACTTCATTCATGTCCGATATCTCCTTTCCATCAGCAGTTTTCATCTTAAATACCACTTTGTTTGTTGGCGTATTTTGCATCATCATTTGACGGATATTCTTACTCGGATCCTTAATATAATCTTTGTAAACTTTATTGAATTGTTTCTCTGTACAATCAATCTCCTTTCCTCCCATCCCAACCATACGAACGTTTCCTGGAAGTTGCAATTGAGTCTCCTGTTTTTCAGCAATTTGCTTGTTAGCGACCAAAGTCATCTTGTGAGAGCCTGTGACGTCTTCAATTTTGACAATTAAACCCGGGAGTCCATAAAATTTGTATGGCCCATCCTGAAAAGGTAAATCCGTCGAAAACCAAGCAATCCAGCTTCTACCGCCAAAATCGGTTGTCGCCTTCTGTGCTTTGTATTCTCCTATTTGTTGAGTTTCCGAAAGGATTTTCCATTTGGGTTTTTCTTCTTCAGCAATTTTATAATTATCCATTGAAACACGTTCAATCAGATAGGTTTTAAAATCTGGATATTCCTTAATCACTTTATACCCGATAGAACCTTTTTTTGAGGAGTGAGAAAAACTAAAATTATTACCTCCTGCTGTTAATTGTTTTTGGATCTCCGCATTCATTGTAGAATCTTGCACAAAACGGTCATAGCTGTAATATTCGGATTTTTTTTCTGAAATATCCAACAATTTCCTTAACAATATTGGTTTTGTCAGTAGAATCTGGAATTGCTTCATATTCATAGATAAAACTATGCACCTGCGCATTGCATAATCCAAAACTTAGAGTAAACATTAGAAGTAATCTCTTCATATCTAAATAATATTTGAAAGCTAAAATACTATTATTTTAAAAATTCAGAAAAAAACAGAAAACCTTATTTAAAATTGAACTTCACCGTGAACATCACTTGACTCGGACGGATCTTCATGCGAGTGTAACTGTCTGAAGTATTACCTACTGTATATTCTTCATATACTTTTCGGTTTGCAATATTCATCCACTTAATTTCGAAATCGATTTTCTTTTTATCCCATGTATATTGGTAAGAAACATCGTAAAAAGGATTGTTGTATGATTGGTTCGCAGTTTCATTATTGGTTGCCGTATTCAATTGGTCCCAATAAAATCCAATAGTGTGCTTATCAGCAGGATAAAAATAAGCACTCAAGTTATGGTTATATCCTTTTGACGAGTTATCATTAATACTTTTTACTTTACTCAAAGAAAAAGACATATTATAGTCTAAACTCATCCACGAAAAGTAAGTATTATTAAATTTGAAGCCATAGCTCTGAGAATTAGACTTATTCTCCACCGGATTATCATTATAAGCAACTTCAGATTTTGAGTCAGTATTAGTATAACTCGCAGAAATATTTGTTTTAAATGATGGAAAATACTTTCCAACTTCCGCACGATAAGTATTAGAATCGTTAAAGTTATCAATATTCAAAAACTGCGTGTCGTAGAACCCTGTATTAACATTATAGATACGATTGCTTAATAAGTTTTTATCTGTTCTGCTGTAGTTATATCCAACATTAAAAAAGAGGTTGTTTAACGGATTTCTATATTCCAATCTTGAACCAGCGCCTTTAGTTACATATTCTGGGATAGGATTACTAGCGTTCATACTATTAATTGAAGAAGGGCTTAGCAAAATCCTTCCAGCATAAGCGGAGGCAATTTCTCCATAACTATAATTATAGTTACCATTCCCGCTTAGTTTCCAAAAAGAAGCAAAAGAATATTGCGCAAATAAGCTCGGTTCAAAAGTTACTTTATTAATTGACTTGTCAACTGACCTAGATGGATCTTTCGCTTTCACATTATTAAAATTAAGAGGGAAATTAGAGTACAAACTCCAAGCATCACTCTTATAATTAATCCTTACAGAGGCATAAGGAATTGAAGTAGTGTATGTCAAATCATTTGTAAAATCAGAGCCAAAACTTGTCTGATCTTTGTACAAATCAGACTGCAACTGATCGTTAGTATAGTTATAACCAATCTCAGGTGTGAATGTCCACATCTTTTGTGAAAAACTCACATTTGCAGAGTTATTGATGGTAATGTTAGTTAATGATAAATCTTGTCTAATCATGGATGCACTACCAACATTGAAATTATTAATATTCATATAGCTTGCAGGCAAGATATCTAAGTTCTGGTTGTCATCTTGATAATTAACATAAGATTGCAAATTAATTAGCTTCTTCTTCCAAGGCAGAATAGTGCTTAAAGAGTTCTGGAAAGAAGAAGTTGGCTTTTGCAAAGCCTCTTGCCCATAACGATTTTCTGAATATCGATTTGCTAAAGCTCTGTCAGCATTCCAAAACTGAGTAAAAGTAGTTACGTTTTTAAAAAATTTTTCCTTAGCATTTTTAGTGAAAATTAATTCCCCTTTGGCCTTATTGGTATAGAATCGATTTGAAATATCATAGGTGATAAGATTAGAATTTCCGTTTTCATCATATTGAGTTGTACTAGAATAGGACTCTCTTTCAACAGTGTTATTGGTATAGTTAGCATTAGCCTTCAGTTCCCATTCTTTTTTATCATCAATATTGGTCATATAATTGGCTGACGCATAATGAACGTTATTAAAAAGGTATCTTCGGACAGGAACATCTGGAGTAGAAGCCCTTTCTACACTAAGCCAAACATCTTGAGACGCATTTCCTCTTCTTCCTTCCCATCGGTTTCCAAAACCCATAATGTTACCCTCGTTTTCAACTGCTTCTCCAACATTATTGGTTTTATAATTAACTACCCACTGGCTTTTTTGTCCAAAAAACATGGGGGTTAGCTTGAGATTCCAAAGCCAAGGTTCTCCAAAGCCTGTCCCAACTTCTCCACGACCTGTCATCGTGATCTTATTTTTTAGTTTAACGTTAATAGCCGCACTTTCTGACGGAACTTTATCTTGCAGAATCTTCACTGGTTGGTGGTTCTCCAAAACTTCTACGGCTTTTACGGCATCTTTTGGTAAGGCATTATTGATTGTTCCATAACCTCCTTCCATCAGGTCTTTTCCGTTAACATAGAATTTGTTAATGGCTTCACCTTGATACAGGATGGTTCCATCTGAGTTGACTTCGATTCCTGGCATTTTTTTCAAAACGTCTGCAAGGGTACGGTCACTTTTGCTGTCAAATTGCTTAATGTCATAAGAAATAGTATCTCCTCTTTTGGTGATAAGCTTGGTTTTTAATTTAACCTCTTGAATTTGCGTCGCTTCTGATTGAAGTGAAAAATTCTTAGATTGTGTTTTATTAGATATTTTCTGTACTACTACTTTATGGTTGAAAGCCTTCACCTTAAGGTCAACTTCTGGCTCAGAACTCGTAAATGTCACTTTGTACTCTCCTTTGGAATTAGAAATTGCATAGGCAATAATGGCGTCTTTCCCTGGTTCTTCTACAGTAACACTTGCGCTGGCAACAGCGGTTCCTTCATCATTTTTGAGTACACCAGAAATGGTGCTCTGAGAAAATGCGAATGAAACAAAGAAAATTAAAAGTAAAGATAGTACATTTTTCATGAATTCTGTTTTTTTGTCAATAAGCTATAAGTAAAAAAACCTTTGTAAATGTTACAAAGGTTTTTCAAATTTATTGTTAGTGAATACTAATTAACAGTACTCTTCATAAGCAGCTTGCAAATTAGCAACAATTGCTCCTGCTGGATTTCCTTCGATGTGGTGTCTCTCCAACATGTGAACCAACTCACCATCCTTGAACAATGCTACTGCAGGTGAACTTGGAGGGAATGGAGCCAAATGTTTTCTCGCTTCAGATACAGCATCGGTGTCAAAACCTGCGAATACAGTCACTAAATTATCTGGTTTTTTGTCTCCTGTTAATGAAAAAATCACTCCTGGTCTTGCTGCTCCTGCTGCACAACCACAAACCGAATTCACCACCAAAAGAGTGGTTCCTTCTTTTTTAAGCGCTTCATCAACCGCTTCTGGTGAGGTAAGGTCTTGGAAACCTTTATCAGTAAGTTCATGCTTCATTGGCATTACTAATTCTTCTGGATACATATTTATAAAGTTTAGGTTAAGATTAAGGTTGAGCTTACGTGACATTTAATAAAATGAAAATAATTTTCAACCAATTATTTTGCAAAAATACTTAATTAAATTTTTATTTCTGTGCATATCCGTTTTTTGTAATAATGAAACCTTTAGCGCAAAGATTATTTTTTAATAACCCAATGTTTTACTGTTCGTAAAGGCATTTCATTTAGCCAAGTTCTCAAAGATTTTGCATATTATGATAAAAAGCGGATTAGCAATTTATTTTTCTATTACTTAAGTCTATCAAAATTATTCCAAACCAAAATATGAGACATTTTGTCCATCAAAAAACCCGAACTCGAAAGTCCGGGCTTACAATCAAATCGATATGCAAAGGTTGAATATCCATACTGTGTTGGATGATGGATGTTGGGTGATGGAGGAATTTATCTCCCATCATCAGTCATCTTTCATCCTTCATTTTTAGCTTAGCAGTTTTTTCGCCATTTCGGAAATACTTTTTCCGTCTGACTTTCCTGATAAAATTTTTGAAGCTGCACCCATCACTTTTCCAATGTCTTTCATAGATTCTGCTTGTGTGTCTTCAATAATCTTTTTCAGTTCTGCTTCTAATTCTTCTGGCGACAATTGCGCCGGAAGATATTGCTCGATGACCTTCATCTGAGCATCTTCTACTTCTGCTAAGTCATTTCTTCCTTGCGCAGCAAATTGCTCATATGAATCTTTTCTTTGTTTAACCATTTTTTGCAAAATCGCTAACTCTTGTTCAGCAGAAACTTCAGCGCCTTTGGCTTCTGTTTTAGCTAAAAGAATTTGAGATTTCACAGCTCGCAATGCATCCAAAGCTACTTTATCTTTAGCCTTCATTGCAGTGACTATTGCCTGATTAATAGTTATTTCTAAACTCATAATTTATATTTTAACAATGGAACAATATAACAGTGTAGCAATTGTTAGATTGTTAGACTGGTACATTACTGCATTATAGTTTAATCTACGTCTTTATTCAAAAATCTGTTCTCACGAACTTGCATTTGACCTCTGTCATTTTCCGTAAGGAATGTTCTGATTTCTTGGTCTGATGCATTGCTGTCATTGATAGAAATATTTTTTCTTCTGAATGCAGGAACGGTTTCGAAATCGTTAGCATTTTCAGAAACTTGATATCTCGAATTGAATTCTTGCAACTTGTTTCTTCTTTCAGCAGAACGGTCTACATTAGTTGTTGGCTTGCTGATAAAAGTGAACTCCTCATGAATCTCCACTTCTTCTTTTACCTCTTCAACAACCGGTTTTTCCGCAACGATAGGTTGTGGAAATGTACGAGGCGCTTCTTCAACAACTTCCTTAACTTCCTCTACTTTCTCCTCGAAAACTACCGTTTCTTCTTCCTTGTCATTGATAAAAAAGCTGAATTCAATAGGCTTCTCCTCTGTGAAACTCACTTCATTAGAAATGGTCTTCACCTCCTCAGTAATTACTTCGTGCTTATCATCTTCTAAATCAAATGAAAAAGACTCTGCCTCCAAATCATCTTCAAAAGAGAACAATTCTGGTTGTTGAGGAATTGTAGATGCCACAGTTGAAGTCACAGGAACCTCCTGCTTTTCTACCACTTTGAATTCCATTTTTTTATCAAATGGATTTTCTCTTTTAGGTGTTTTAACTTCAAAATTAGGTGCTTTTTCTTCAACGATTTCGTCATCTAACCGAAAAAGACTTCTTGGCTCAGAATCCGTTTCTACAATCACTTCAGGAGCTTTTGGAGCCGCAGGTGTTTCAACAATTCTACTTCTATCTTCCAAAGAATCATTAAGGCTAAACTTAATTTTTTCTGTTGGACCTGTATTTTTGTGGTTCTCTTTTGCAAAACCAGTTGCAATAACCAACACGCTTACAGAATCTCCTAATTCTTCATCAGAACCAACCCCGAAAATAATATCTGCTGTATTACCAGCTTCTTTTTGGATATGATCCATGATCACTCCAATTTCGTCCATGGTTACTTCTTCTGACCCACTTCTAATCAACAATAGTACATTTTTGGCACCTGTGATTTTGTTGTCATTCAATAATGGGGAATCCAAAGCTTTCTTCACCGCTTCTTCAGCTTTGTTTTCACCAGAAGCTACTCCAGTTGACATCAAAGCCGTACCAGAATTCTGCAATACAGATTTAGCATCACGGAAGTCAATATTGACATCGAAATATCCAGTGATCACCTCGGCCATTCCTTTCGCAGCATTGGTCAACACTTCATCCGCTTTTGAGAATCCTTGTTTGAATCCAAGATTTCCAAATTGCTGACGAAGTTTGTCATTATTAATTACGATTAGAGAGTCAACATTATTTCTAAGTTTCTCTAATCCGCTTTCAGCCTGCTCTAATCTTCTCTTTCCTTCGAAGCTAAAAGGAACAGTCACGATTCCAACAGTCAAAATCCCTTGCTCTTTGGCTACTTTTGCAATAACTGGAGCTGCACCAGTTCCTGTTCCACCACCCATTCCTGCGGTAATGAAAACCATTTTGGTGTTTTGTCCAAGAGACGCTTTGATCTCGTCGATGCTTTCCAAAGCTGCTTTTTCACCAACTTCTGGATCTGCCCCTGCTCCAAGACCTTCGGTCATGGTTATTCCCAACTGAACTTTGTTGGCCACTGGGTTGTTATCCAATGTCTGCGCATCTGTATTGCAAACTACAAAATCAACACCGTGAATCCCACGTTCGTACATGTGCTTCAGCGCGTTGTTACCACCGCCACCAACTCCAATTACTTTTATGATTGATGAGTTTCCTTTCGGTAAATCGAATGAAAATCCTTCTGTGTTGTAATTTTCCATATGTATATGTTTTTCCTTATTAACGATTTATTATTCTACTTCTTCAAAGAATTTCTTTACTTTTTCCATTAATGACTGACCAAAAGTTGGCTTGTTTTTTCGGTTTTCCACCGTCTCTTGAACCAAAACTTTTTCTTCTGTCTGTGGAAGGGTTTCTGTCGCTGCAGCCACCGCTTCTTTTTCTGTAATCACTGGATTAGCTTCCACCATTTCTTTTACGACTGGTTTTTTGTCTCTTATTTTCAAACTTTCCATCAATAATCCGATGGACGTTGCAAACTCTGGACTCTTCAAGAATTGGTTTTTGTCATTAGCGATATACTCATTAGCATACCCAATTCTACTGTCAAAACCAGTGGTATAATTGGCTAATTGTCTGAGATTCTTCAAACTGGAGCCCCCTCCTGTAAGAACAATTCCTGCAATTAATTTTTTCTTTTGTTCGAAAGCGCCGTAAGCCTTCATTTCTGTATTGACCATTTCCAAAATTTCTTCAACTCTTGCATTGATAATTTGAGCTAAAGTTTTCAAAGAAATTTCTTTATCTGGTCTTCCGTGCAATCCAGGAATCGTCACATACGTTGAATCCTTCTCCATTTCTGGAACTGCAGAACCGAATTTAACCTTCAATTGCTCTGCATGTTTTTCAATAATGGAACATCCTTCTTTGATATCATCTGTAATAATCCCCCCTCCGTATGGAATAACACAGGTGTGACGGATAATATTATCTTTAAAAATGGCGATGTCAGTTGTACCACCACCTATATCAACGATGGCTACTCCAGCTTCCTTTTCTTCAGTTGTCAAAACCGCTTCTGAAGACGCTAAAGGCTCCAAAGTCAAAGCTTCCATTTCTAAACCTGCTTCATGAACACATCTTGCGATATTTTTGATACTTCCCATTTGGCCTACAACCACATGGAAATTAGCTTCTAAACGCTTTCCGTGCATACCGATAGGTTCGTGGATTTCGCCTTCGGAGTCTACTTTATATTCTTGAGGAAGTACATGAATAATCTCTTCTCCTGGAAGCATCACTAATTTTTTAACTTGATTTTTCAAGCTTTCGATGTCTTCTTCAGTAATAAATTGGTCGGGCTTTTCCCTCATAATGTAATCCGAATGCTGCAAAGAACGAATGTGCTTGCCAGCAATTCCGACGGTTACCTTCTTGATGGGAACTCCAGAACTGTTCTGCGCTTCTGCAACAGCTGCCTTGATTGAATTGATGGTTTGGGAAATATTGTTCACGATTCCTTTGTGAACTCCAAGACTTTTTGCTTTCCCAACTCCCATAATTTCAATCTTTCCATGAGAATTGCGTCGTCCGACAATCGCGACGATTTTGGTCGTCCCGATGTCTAATCCAACTGAGTACTCTTGATTTTCCATTGTATGTCGATTTGATTAATTATTCTTTTTTTCATCTTTGTTGGTTTTCTTTTTTTCTGATTCGGTTTTTTTAACGGTCGCCGAATTAGTTGGAATTTTTTCCAATTGCTTTCTTCTTATAGTAAGAATGCTATCGTTCTCTGCAAAATTGGGGTTAAGTGTGGTGACTACCTGATTGTCAAACTTCACCGATATTTTACTATACTTCTCAGGATTCTGATACACTAAGAATTTTTCTACAAATGTTTTGAATCCGTCGATTTTGAAATCTATGTTATCCAAATCTCCAATTTCGACCTTGAAGTTTCCTTCGCTGGTCAGAAGATAATAACTGAATTTTTTCTTTACTATCCCAATAAAATACTTTCTGCAAAAGTCATCTTCATTGATTTTCTTCACCAACTCTCCTACCTTCACATAATCTGCCTTATCTACTTTCCCCGTTACCAACATACAAGGGTAGGAATAGGTCTTAACAGTTGGAAACTCGTTGCCTTTGGCATCAACATAAAAGTCACTTCCTTCTTTCTGCAACCTGAAAATCGGAATCTTCTGCAAAACATCTACATTGACATGTCCCTTCAAATCCAAAAAGACATTCGCGCTGTCCACGGAAGGAATTGCGTTGAGCTCCTTCTCTAATTTAGGTACATCGACGTCACCCACACGACGTGTTGGATTGGCTTTCTTGACCATATCGGAAATCATCTTCTCGTCCATGAAGTACACTTGAGGATTAGAGTTCAATAACTTGACTTTAATCTCATTGTCTTTAATTTTTTGGTTACTGAAACGCTTCAATGAAAAACTGAGCAGGAATCCCAAAAGGATAACTGTTACCAAAATCTTCAATATTCTCCACTTGTTTTTCATAAAAAAGTTGCGTGATGCGAGTTTCGAGTTTTAAACTATTATTTTCTTTAATTTTAAATATTATTTGAACCTAACCATTCTACAATCGGGTCATAAAGAGTGTCAATATTTCCTGCTCCGACGGTTAGTAAAATGTCAAATTCTTTTCCTTTAATTTTATTAAATGCCTCATCAAGGCCTGATATTTCTTTCCTTTCTAAATTAATTTTCTCCAAAAGCCAATCGGATGACACTCCTGGAAAATTTTCTTGCAGTTCCCTTGCTGGATAGATGTCCAAAAGCACCAACTCATCTGCCTTTTCCAAACTTTTTGCAAATCCATCTACAAAATCCCTCGTTCTACTGAACAGGTGAGGCTGAAACGCTACCAATAATTTCTTCTCGGGATAAAATGTCTTAATCGATCCAATCACAGCATCCAATTCGGTTGGGTGGTGTGCGTAATCATCAACATAGATTTTTCCACTTTCAAAAATATGTTTGGTATATCTTCTTTTAATCCCTTTGAAATTAGCAATCCCCTTTTTCAAAGTTTCGAAATCCACGCCAAGATTATGCAAAATCGCAATTGCCACCGTTGCATTTTCTACGTTATGAATCCCTGGAATATGCCACGAAAAATCAATTTTTTCTCCTTCGTGATTGAAGTCAAACTTCATTAAGTCTCCTTCGATTCTAAGATTGTTGGAGTAATAATCTGCCTCTTCATTTACAGCATACGACAGACTTGGTCTTCCGATCTCAATTCCTTTTCTTACAAAAAGTTGTCTGTCCTCTGGTACCAAAGCTGCAAATGCTTTGAATCCTTCTTCTATGGTGTTTTTGTCACCGTAAATGTCCAAATGGTCAGCGTCTGTTGAAGTTATCACCGCCCAATCTGGAGAAAGTTGAAGAAAGCTTCTATCATATTCGTCTGCTTCCACCACAGAATATTCGTTTCCATTAAAGATGAAATTAGATTTGAAATTCTCCGAAATTCCACCTAAAAAACATGAAAAAGGTAAATCTGCTTCCTTGCAAAGATGTGCCACCAATGTAGAAGTCGTCGTTTTCCCGTGAGTCCCAGCAACCGCAATACAATCTGTGTCTTCAGTCACCAAACCAAGAACTTTCGCTCGCTTATGAACTGTAAATCCTTGTTGGTTGAAATAATCCAAAATCTCTAACTTCTTGATCGCAGGAGTATAAATCACCATCGTGTCCTCCGCACTTAGATTTTTGATACTATCATCTACAACATCTTGGAAAGTAATCTTGATTCCTTCCGATATAAGTTGCTTGGTTAACTTAGTTTCGGTCTTGTCATAACCTACTACATTTCTTCCCAAAGAGTGAAAATATCGAGCAAGAGCTGACATACCGATGCCGCCAATGCCAACGAAATAAAAATTCTTGAATGTATTGAGATAGTTCATTTTATTCTTTTTTTAGGTCGCTCCTACGGAGCTCAACAACTCGTTCTATTTTCTTCTACAAAAAGGTAGCATCTCCGATGCCTCATTAACTTAGGGTTTTCAAAATTTCATCCACAATTTCTTGAGTGGCTTTGGGTTTTGCAAAGAATTCCAAATTCTTTGACATTTCGTTTCTCAAACTTTCGTTATCACAGATTTCCATCAGCGTATTCCAAAATTTGTCGTCCATTTCCGAATCTTTAACCATTCGTGCTGCATTTTTTTCTAACAAAGTCTGCGCGTTTTTGGTCTGATGGTCTTCTGCTGCAAATGGAAAAGGAACCAAAAGCACAGGCTTACCAGCAATCGCCAATTCCGAAATTGCAATAGCTCCTGCTCTGGAAACAATAATATCTGCTGCAGAATAAGCCAAAGCCATGTCTGAGATGAATTCTTTTATTAAGATTTGAGTTTCGAGATTCGAGATTCGAGACTCATCTTGGCTCTTCGCTCTCGACTCTTGATTAGTCATAATCTCAGCATAATCTGTTTTACCCGTTTGCCAAATCAATTGAATGTCCTTTTCTACTAATTTTTCAATATTCTTTTTCCATCCGTTATTCAAAGTTCGAGAACCGAGAGAGCCTCCAACTGAGAGAATGGTTAATTTGTCTTTATCTAATCCCAGTTTTTCCTTCGCTTCTTCCTTGTTCATCATTCCAGTAAGAATGTTCTCACGAACAGGATTTCCCAAGAATTTGACTTGTGATTTTGGAAAAAAATGTTCCATATTAGGATAAGCGGTAAAAACGGTTTTAGCCTTCTTCCCATTCCAAATATTGGTCTTCCCGGGAAGTGAATTTTGCTCCTGAATAAATGTTGGTATCCCCAATTTAGCAGCCATATATAAAGCAGGCCCACTTGCAAATCCACCTGTTCCAACAGCGAAATCCGGCTGAAAATCTTTAATTAGTTTCTTTGCTTTATTCAAACTTGAGAAAAGCTTGAACGGTAATCCCAGATTCTTCAACAAGTTTCCACGGTCGAATCCAGCGATATTTAATCCTTCTATTCTGAATCCACTTTGTGGAACTTTCTCCATCTCCATTTTTCCGTTCGCTCCAATGAATAAAAATTCGGCGTCAGGAAATCTCTTCTGTAACTCCTGTGCAATGGCAATCGCAGGAAAGATATGTCCTCCTGTTCCGCCTCCGCTCATTAATATTTTAATCTTCTTATTCATTCTTATTATTGATCATTAATAAATGATAATTGATGAACTCGGGATGACCCATCTCTTATCTTTTATCATTCATATTAAGCTATATCATTTATTTCTTCAATATTCTGTTTTTTGCCAATTCCTTCTTCGTCATAAACTTGGATTCTCGAACTCACGTTAAGAATTAATCCTAACTGAATATAAGTCACCAACATCGAAGTCCCTCCGTAACTTATCAGCGGAAGAGGTTGTCCTGTTACCGGAATCAAATTAACTGCAACTGCAATATTGACCGATAGTTGCAGAAAAATCATTACTCCCATTGCCAACACCAGCAACGAACCGAAAAATGCAGGCATCTTACTCGCAATCATGACAATCCTAATCATCATAATCATATACATCATGATTAAAAAGACGGCACCAAACAATCCATATTCTTCTACGATAATAGCAAAAATAAAATCCGATGCAGATTGCGGTAGCATCTGTTTCAAGGCACTTTTTCCTGGTCCCATTCCTGTAATACCACCATGAACAATTGCAGCTTTGGCTTGCATGACTTGGTAATTCTTTGCCTTTGTTGCTTCGTCTTCAATTTGGTTAGGATTGGTTTTGGTCGAAGTAAATGTCTCGATCCTACTCATCCAAGTATGAACCCTATTTCCACCAATCATATTAGTATTAAGAGCCACCAGAATGAAAAGTACCGATGCAAAAATGGAAGTTGAAATAAATCCACCAATATATTTCCATTGCAACTGACCAATCACCAAAACAGCTATAGAAACCAACATAATCATCAACGCCGTTGAACCATTATCCTTAGCAACCAATACAAAAACAACTAAAATCGGAGCAAATATGTACATGATATTCTCGATTGGAAGTCGCTCCCGTTTCATTTTTTTTGCTAAATATCTACACAAGTATATAATCAGCATGAGATAAGCGAACGATGATGGCTGGAAAGAAATTGGTGTCCCAGGAATCTTCAACCATCGTGAAGCACTTGCTCCATCAATCGTCTGTCCGGTGAACATCGTAACGATCAACAAAACAATCATCAGACCAAGCAAAATACTACTTAGTTTCCCGATATATTCGTACTTGACGGTTCCTACCAAACGCATGATAGCAAGACCAAGAACCACAAAGAACATGTGCTTGATGACATGTCCTGTCGTTGTCCCATTATTGACAATGTACTCCAAGTTAGAACTTGCAGAATACACTGGAAAAATCGAAAAAACAGAAATAACAATAATAGCCATCCAAAGGACTTTGTCACCCTTTAGAAATTCAAATTTGTTTTCTGTATTTTGTTCGCTCATTCTTTTTTTAATTTTTTTAAAAGGAATATCCTATTCCTATTCCGTACCTGAAAGCAGGCAAGCCAAAAGTGGCTTCGTAATGCTTGTTGTTACCTTCGTCCACTTTAAATTCTGGTAACTTATCACTTAACACATTATATCGGTCTCCAATGGTTGCTCTGATTTCGTCTATCGTCGACTGATTAACCGAAGAACTAAAGTCAATAGACAAATTGTTATTAGAGTAACCAGGACCCATAATTACAAAATCAGCTGTCCATCTGTTATAAATTCTTAGTTTATAACCCGCCTGAATTCCCACAACAAAAGAGTGTACTTTAACTCCTAAATCAAAATAACTTTTATTGTTGTTATCATCTATATACCATCCATTGGTATCTGCTTCTCTATTCAAAAAGCTGGTGTAAGCACCCAAATAGAAACCGTCGAAGCCTCTTACTCCAGAAGTTTTCTTCATATAGTAACGATACTCTAAATTGCTGAATACTCCACTTTTGTATTGCAAACCAGAGATATACAGATCATCCCCCGTCACATCTTTAATCTTCAAACCTCCCCCGATATTGAATCCTAATCCTAATCCGAGGGAATGTCTTTTTGCAAATCCTCTCTCATAAGCAATCTGCGTTCTTCCCAAAATTTGAGAAGTCGCTACCCATTTCACACTGTTTTTGAATTCTCTTTCATCTGATTGGTTCTCGCTTTTTTGCGCAAATCCAATTTGGAAAATCGAAATCAAGAAAATAGCTACAATTTTTTTCATGGCTTTGTGTTTTTTATTGGTTTTCTATTACCTCTTTCTTAAACTGCCTTCCTCGGTCTTCATAGTTATTAAATAAGTCAAAACTTGCACAACAAGGTGACAGAAGTACTGTGTCTCCCTCTTCAGCAACGCTTCTACAAACCTCGAGCGCTTCCTTCATAGAACCTGTATCGTAGATCTGACTTTTTTTGTCTTTAAAGAAATTGATGATTTTAGAGTTATCTACTCCCATACAAACAATTGCCTTCACTTTCGTCTTAACCAATTGCTCAATTTCTTCGTAATTATTTCCTTTATCAACACCTCCAACAATCCAAACTGTTGGGTGTTTCATACTTTCTAATGCGTAATAACAAGCATTAACATTGGTTGCTTTGCTATCATTGATATAAGTTACACCTTTGAAAGTCCCAACATTTTCCAGGCGATGTTCTACGTTTTGGAAAGTCATCAATGCTGTTCTAATTTTTTCATGACTTACATTCAAAATATTACCAGCAATAGCTGCAGCGAGACTGTTAGCAACATTGTGAGTACCCATCAGTGAGAGCTCATCAATCCGCATACTGAATCCGTTCTGCATCTTAACTACCATATTATCTCCATCGATGTATCCACCTTCTTCGACTTCAGTTTTCATTGAAAACGGAAGCAATTTTGATTTTAAATCTAATTTCTGAAGAAGCTTCATGCTCATTTCATCGTCTTTGTTGTAGATGAAATAATTTTCTTCTGTTTGGTTGTCCGCTATTCTGAATTTAGCTAAAGCATATTCTTCAAAATTATAATTGTACTGATCAAGGTGGTCTTCTGACAAATTCAGTAACAAAGCGATATATGGTCTGAAATTCTGAATATCATCCAGCTGAAAAGAGCTGACCTCCAAAACAAAATAATCGTACTGGTCTTCTGCAACTAATTTTGCAAAACTGGTCCCGATATTACCGCCCAATCCAACATTGAAATTATCTTCTTTCAGAATGTGATAAATCAAAGACGTCGTAGTAGTCTTACCGTTACTACCAGTAATTGCAATAATTTTGGCATCGGTAAACTCCGAAGCAAATTCGATTTCCGAGGAAAGCCTAATTCCCTTCTCTTTGATTTTCAGAATTAATTCTGCTTTTTTGGGAATTCCAGGGCTTTTCACCACCCAATCCGCTGAAAGAATTCTATCTTCATCATGTGCTCCTTCTTCGAACTCGATTTCATTAGCTAAAAGCTCCGCTTTATAAGCATCAGAAATCATCCCTCTATCCGAGAGAAAAACTTCGAATCCCTTTTTCTTCGCTAAAACCGCGGCTCCAACACCGCTTTCACCGCCTCCAAGAATAATTATTTTCATATTTTTTTCCATTGGTTCGACCAAGGACATTCTATTTTGAATCTCAAGGATTCGTTAGTTTGTTTTTTTTCTTTTTATCTTATTTTCAAAGTGATAAGACATACAATAGCCAATAACACTCCGATAATAATCATTCGATTCACGATTTTGCTTTCATGATAGCCTCCTTTCTGATAATGATGATGCAAAGGCGACATGCGGAAGAGTCTGTTATTCTGCGCATACTCTAACCCGAATTTTCTTTTTCTATATTTGAAAACAACCACCTGCAACATCACCGAGATATTTTCGATTAAGAAAATTCCGCACAACACAGGAATCATCAATTCTTTCCTAAGAATAATTGCCAAAACGGCAATAACTCCTCCTAACATCAAACTTCCCGTATCTCCCATAAAAACTTGAGCTGGATAAGTATTGTACCAGAAAAATCCAATCACGGCACCCACCATCGCGACAGCAAAAATCGTGGTCTCACCCATATTCGGAAGAAACATAATATTAAGGTAATCCGCAAAAATCATATTCCCTGAAACGTAGGCAAAAAATGCTAAAGTCAGGAGTATCACAGCACTTGTCCCTGCTGCTAATCCATCAATTCCATCGGTAATATTAGCTCCATTAGAAACTGCTGTTACAATAAAAATAACCATCGGAATAAAAACAATCCAAGCCCACTCGTGCGCATCTTCCTCATTCATCCAAAATAGTAATCCACTATAATCGAATTCGTTATTCTTAACAAAGGGAACAGTGGATACCATTATCTTTTCTGTGGGCATAAAGTTTTGCTCCACATTATTTCTATTGATAATATGCGTGTCTGCATACTTTCTTTTCACTGTAATATCCGAATTGAAATACATGGTAATCCCAACGATAAGTCCTAAACCTACCTGCCCAATCACCTTGAAAATTCCGCTGAGTCCGTCTTTATTTTTTTTGATCTTCTTGAGATAATCATCAATAAATCCAATCGCTCCCATCCAAATCATAGAGACTAATAGCAACATAATGTAGATGTTATCTATCTTGGTGAACAACACCACCGGAATATGAGTAGAAACAATAATAATTAATCCTCCCATTGTTGGAGTCCCTTGTTTCTCCTTTTGACCATCTAATCCAAGGTCTCTTACCAATTCTCCCATCTGTTTTCTTCGCAGATAATTGATGATTTTCTTACCGTAAACCAATGCAATAATTAAGGAAAACAGAACGGACATTGCCGCACGGAACGTAATGTACCGCATCAAGTTAAGTCCCGGAATCGAAATCCCTTGTTGAGTTAAATATTCGTATAGGTAGTATAGCATAATTGATAGATGATTATTGATGATTGATAGGTGTGATGAAAAATATTGCCATCACAAGCTCTCTCCTAATTTCTTTTTATATGTTGATGTTACTTTCACTATTTCTTCTGCTTCTGTTTTTAATTTATTTAAAGTTTGAAGCGAAACTATATTTAAATTTTCCATTATTTCAATCCAAAAAAGTGTCTCGTCTGCTTCTTCAACAACCACACACAATTTTGAATACTTTTCCTTGTTAGACCTTGCTCTGCACATTGCTCTATAATTAGCTGCAACGGAAGTAGAAGATCTAAATATCTGCTTCCTGATAACTGAAACTTTATCAGAATAAGGGATCTCAGACAACTCATTGATGATACTTATAGCTAAAGCCTTTGTTCTTTCGGAAAAAACTTGGTTATAATCCATTTTGGTTTCATCAATTATCATTGATCACTTATTAATTACGTCACTTTCCCATCAGTTTCAAAAGTTCCAAAAGGGTTTCCCTATCATCAAAGTGAATCCTTTCTCCGTTAATTTCTTGATAGTTTTCATGTCCTTTTCCAGCAACCAAGATGATATCTTTGGGCTCTGAAAATTTTATTGCCATTTTAATGGCCTCTCGTCGATCAGGAATTGCAGTGAACTTACTATAATTCTGAGGTTCGACTCCTTTTTCTATCTCTTTAATAATATCGTTAGGATTCTCTGTTCTTGGATTGTCCGATGTGATAATGGATAACGTCGACTTGCGGGTTGCAATTTTCCCCATTTCTGGTCGCTTTTCCTTATCTCGATTTCCCCCACATCCAAAAACAGTGATTAATCGCTCGTTTTTGGTTCTAATTTCATTAATGGTGTCCAAAACATTATCCAATGCATCCGGCGTATGCGCATAATCCACAATGCAGTTAATTCCAGAATCTGATTGAAAAGTTTCGAATCTTCCTGAGACTCGTTTCAATTCTGAAATAACTCTTAGAACATCCTCTTCATGGAATCCCAATTCAACGGTAACCGCATACGCTAAAAGCAGATTATAGATATTAAATCTTCCTGTTAACGTGGTCCAAAATTCTTTTCCATTGAAATTCAGCAACATTCCGTTGAAGTCAATTTCAATCGCCTTTCCATGATAATCGGCCATGGTTTTCTGCGCGAATGATTTCTTCTCGGCTTTGGTGCTCTGTAACATCACCTTGCCATTCTTATCGTCATAGTTGGTGATGGCTATTGCTCCTTCGGGAAGTTCATCAAAGAATCTTTTCTTGGTTTTCAAGTATTCATCAAAACTTCCATGATAATCCAAATGGTCATGAGTAATGTTGGTAAAACCTGCAATTTTAAAATGCAAACCTTCGATCCTATCTTGATGAATCCCATGAGAACTCACCTCCATAAAGGCGTATTCGCAACCTTTGTCTACGGCTCCGCGCAAGATCTTATTAAGAGTAATAATATCCGGCGTTGTATGTGTCGAAGGAATAATATGGTCGCCAATTCTATATTCTACTGTCGAAATCAATGCGGAAGAAAAACCTAATTTTTCAAAAATGTGAAAAAGTAATGTGGTCACCGACGTTTTTCCGTTGGTTCCTGTAATACCTATCAATTCTAATTTCTCTGACGGATTTCCAAAAAAATTAGAGGCCAATTTCCCTAAAGCTTTTGAAGAATCTTTGACCTTGATATAGGTTATTTCCCCTTCCAAATTTTCTGGAAGTTCTTCGCAAACAATCGTTGACGCTCCTTTCTCAATTGCAGAATGAATAAAATTATGCCCATCTGCAACACTCCCTTTGACAGCAACATACAGCGAGTTTTCACTTGCTTTTCTGCTGTCAAATACCAATTCGGAAACCTCACGATTGGTTTCGCCTTGGGTTTCTAAAACAGGGACTCTATTAAGTAAGTCAGACAATATCATTTTCTAATTCTGTAATTTTAAATAAATTCTTTGGTCTTTTTTAATTCTGGTTCCGGCTAAAGGAAACTGTTCCAAAATTTTTCCAACTCCTTTATATTGTACACGATATCCTAAGTTTTCTAACTGAGGAATCACATTTTTTCCAATTTTTCCGGTTACTTCCGGCATCAGATTCCCGTTGACTGCAATTTTTACATTAGGCTCGGTCAACTTTGACAAATCCACCTTTTTGTCCACCAGTAAATCCTTTTCAACATTTTGAGGCGTTTTTAAGAAGGTCTTTCCAGCAATCTCTTTAAAAACGGGTGCTGCAACGGTAGCTCCATAAAATCCTTTGGAAACATCAGGCTCACTTACCATTACATAGCAAGTATATTTGGGGTTATCTGCTGGATAAAACCCCGCAAATGACGCTCTATATTTCATGGGACCAGGAAGCCAATACTCAAATCTTGCAGTACCTGTTTTCCCAGCCATTCTAAGGTTAGGTGTAAATATACTTTTTGCAGTTCCTTTTTCAACTGCTTTTGTAAGTGCGCTTGTCATCATCCCAATCGCCTTGTCAGAAGCCATTTTCTTTACCATCACTTGTGGTTTAGCCTCATAAAGAACTTGTCCGTCTCTCATTATTTTGTCAATGAAAAGAGGCTTTAACATTACTCCTTTGTTAGCGATACCATTATAAAAGGTAGCCAATTGCAGCAAGTTGATATTAGTTGCATAACCGTAAGAAATAGAAGCCAAAGTCCCTGGAGTCCATCTTTTACTTTTGGGAGTATAAATAAATGGCTTCGTTACTCCAGGAAGTTCAATATCCATTTTATCAAAAAGTTTCCAACGACGCAAATGGTCGAGGAAAACTTCTGGCTTATCTCCATAATATTTAGTAATCAATTTAGCTGTCCCGACATTACTGGATTTTGCCAAAACATCACTAATCTCATAGGTTCCACCACCGTGTCCGTCGGTTACTCTTTGTCCTTTATAATTCCATACTCCACCTCCAACATTAACTGTTGTTGATTCATCAATAAATCCGTCGTCCATCGCAGCAAGAAGCGAAATAGTCTTAAATGTGGAGCCCGGCTCTATATTATCTTTAAGACCATAATTATAGGCATCAACGTACACTCCAGGTTCGGTTCTCTGCAAGTTCACCATTGCTTTTACCTTCCCTGTCGCAACTTCCATCAAGATGACCGTCCCATGTTTTGCATCAAACTGAATCAATTGCTTCTCCAATGCTGAATGCGCAATATCTTGAATTCTTAAATCCAAAGTGGTATAAACATCTTTACCATCGATAGGCTCTTTCTCTCTCCAATAATCAATAGGTTTCCACTGAGAAGAGTTGATTCTTTGCTCTAATCGACTTCCATCTACACCTGAGAGATATTTGGAAAAAGCTCCTTCCAAACCAGATTTGTACTGACCATTGTCCATTCCGATGGTACCTGCTCCAATTTCTGTAGTGGCTAATTCTCGGCGATAATTACGATCAACGATAAAACCTCCTTTATTCTTCCCTTTTTTAAAGATTGGAAAATTTCTGATTCTATCGTATTGATCAAAGTCTAAACCTCTAATAAGCGAATAATACTGGTTGCCCTTCTTTCTTTCGTTATCGAATTTCTGACGATAGTAAGAACTTGACTTTCCAAACATCCTACTAAGAGAATCCGACAATGCACCAATATTATTACTATAGGCTGTATCTTTAATAGTTTTGAAATCGACATATATATCGTATCTCATCACTGTTGTTGCCAAAATAGAACCATCAGAAGCATAAAGATTACCTCTCGCGGCCTTCAAAGTAGCTTCTCTATAATTATTATTAATATAATCCGCCTTAATTTCCTCTACATTGGTGTTTTGTAATAAAATAATTCTCCCAATAAAAACTATAAACATCACTATAACAACCCCTGCAAAAAGGTAGCCCCATCGTAAGGTCTTCTTCCTTTTTATATCAAACTCATTTGCTTGCATAGGTACTGTCTAGTTTTATTAACAATTTATGTGGATGCTCTTCTAGCGGTAATAATGAATCATGCACCATCTCTTTTCCCAATTCTGACTCCATTTTCACTTTGATGAGCCTACTTTGGGCAAAAGCATTTCTTGACTTGTATTCTTCCGCTTGTTCCTTCAGCCCATTAACTATTTTAATCTTCTTATTGACCAAGTGATTACTATAAATCATGGCCATTAACATTAGGAACAATAAAAGAAAAAACTTGTAGTGACTTTTGATCTCGTCACGATTCAAGAAGTTACCCTTCACAATATCTATGAAAGTAAGTTTCTTCTGAGGCTGATATGTTTTTCTTTTCGCCACGTTTTTTTATGATTAATGAATAATAATTGATCAGTAATAACTAACTCTTTGTTAACATTTTATCTTTTATCATTCATCTTTTATTATTTATACTTTAATTCCAACTCTTAATTTAGCACTTCTTGCACGAGAGTTATCTTCTATTTCGTTCTCGTTAGGAATGATTGCCTTGGTTTGCTTCAATTCAAATGCTTTCTGGTAGTTACCATAAATATCTCGTTGCGGCTCTCCTTCAAACATTCCGTTTTTTAAAAATCTCTTTACCAATCTATCTTCTAATGAGTGGTATGAAATAACAACCAGTCTCCCATCCTTCTTCAACATTCTGTAAGACTGTTCAAGCATCTCCTTCAAAACTTCCAACTCTTGATTAACTTCAATACGTATTGCCTGAAAAACCTGAGCAAAAAATTTGTTTTGCTTATGCTGTGGAATAAAAGGAAACAATGATTTCAAATCATCAGTTGTTTCAATCCCTTTTTCTTTCCTTTTATGAACAATGATTCTTGCCAACTTTCTTGCGTCTCGCAATTCCCCATAATGATAAAAGATATCTGCCAACCGCTCTTCTTCGTATTCATTAATCACTTTTTTGGCATCTAAATGCTGTAAAGTGTTCATCCTCATATCTAAAGGAGCGTTTGCTCTTATGGAAAAACCTCTTTCTGGCTCATCAAATTGATGTGAAGAAACCCCCAAATCAGCCAAAATCCCATCCACTTGTTCTATTCCATATGCCCAAAGCGAGTTTTCGAGATATCTGAAATTCTGATTAATAAGGGTAAATCTGTCATCATCTATCTTATTCTCCAACGCATCCAAATCTTGGTCAAAACCATAAAGCCTTCCCTTTTCTGATAATCTTTTCAGAATCTCACGAGAATGTCCGCCTCCTCCAAAAGTACAATCAACATATACTCCGTCGGGATTAACAACCAATTCGTCTACGCTTTTCTCCAGCAAAACCGGAATATGATATTCTTCGTTATACAAAATGTTATATTTCTTATATTTTGATTCTGAAATTATTCGTCTTCCAAATTAATTTCTCCCATGACCTCTTCAGTAAGAGCAGCAAAGTCATCCTGATTAGTTGCAATATTTTCTTCGTAAGCCTCTTTGTCCCAGATTTCGAAAAACTCTCCGACTCCAGAGATTACAATTTCTTTGTCCAAGCCTGCGAATACCTTCAAATCCTTCGGAATCAATATCCTATCAGCTTTATCCAAGTCAACAGTCTTAACACCAGCTGTAAACATCCTGATGAAATCTGTATTTTTTTTGACAAAACGATTCAATTTATTAATCTTCTGCATCATTTTTTCCCAAGGACCCATTGGATAGACTTCCAAACATTTTTGAAAAACCGCTCGCTTAATGACAAAGTTTTTATCTTCAACACTTTCCAAATGCTTAACTAGAGGCGAAGGTAATTTTAACCTCCCCTTTTCGTCTATCTTGCACTCGTATGTCTCGAAAAAATAGTTCATTTGGAGCAAAAATATACAAAAAATTTCAAACCGTCCCACTTTTTCCCACTTTTTGACTTAATGTGAATAACTTTTGACCTTAACAACCTAATAAGTTGGTTCTGAAATCATTAAAACCAACTTCTCTCCACATAAAAAAGCACATTTATAATTCAAAAAAAATAATATTGATATCTCTGCATTGCTTTTAATTTTTTATTTCTTTATTTGTATTTTTGCATTTGATTCTATCATATGATATTTAAAACCAGAAAAGAGAAAAAATTCACGTTTGTTGAGGCGGGAGAAGGTCATCCTTTAGTCCTATTACATGGATTGATGGGAGGTCTGAGTAATTTTGATGAAATGATTCAATTCTTTTCCGGAAAGGGATATAAGATTCTGGTTCCTCAACTTCCGATATACGACTTGCCCATTCTCAATACCAATCTTACAGCAATCTCCAAGTTTGTTGCAAAATTTATTGAAGAACACGTGAAAGGACCTGTTACAATTGTAGGCAATTCGATGGGAGGACATATAGGTCTTATCCTGACTTTAGCACGTCCTGACTTGGTAAAAAATCTAGTCCTTACGGGAAGCTCCGGATTGTACGAAAGAGCTTTTGGCGACAGTTTCCCAAGAAAAAGCGATAAAGAATATATTAAAAAGAAGACTCAAGAAGTTTTCTACGACCCAAGTGTGGCAACAGACCATCTGGTTGATGAGGTTTTTGCAGTTGTTAACGACCGAATGAAGGGAATCAAAACTGTTATGCTCGCTAGAAGTGCCATCAAACACAATATGTTAGATGACCTTCCTAAGATTACTTGCCCAACTTGCCTTATTTGGGGCAAGCAAGACAATGTGACTCCTCCAGAAGTTGCAGAAGATATGCACAAGTACATTCCGAATTCGGATTTGTTTTGGATTGACAAATGTGGACATGCTGCAATGATGGAGAAACCAAAAGAATTCAACGAGATTCTTTATAATTGGCTGAAAAACAAAGAATAAGTCTATACTCAACCATTAAGGACTCTTAATGGTTTTTTATTTTTGAAAATATGGTAATTAAAACCGCTGATTTTGTAAAAAGCAGTCAAAGATGGCAAGACTGTCCAGAGCCCAACCTTCCAGAATACGCATTCATTGGACGCTCTAATGTTGGAAAGTCATCTCTAATTAATGCGTTGCTTAGCAGGAAGGATTTAGCAAAAACGTCTCAAACGCCAGGTAAAACTCAATTAATTAATCATTTCCTTATCAATGAGGAATGGTATCTCACCGATTTGCCAGGTTACGGATACGCAAGAGTTTCTAAGGTACAAAGAAAAGATTTCGAAAAACTGATTACCAATTATATTCTTAACCGAAAAAATTTGGTCAATCTTTTTGTTCTCGTTGATTCGAGACATACTCCACAAAAAATCGATTTAGAATTCATCGAATGGTGCGGAGAAAGCGGCATCCCTTTTTCGATTGTATTCACCAAAACCGATAAACTAAAGCCCAACGCAGCGATACAGAATATCCAGAAATACGAAGAAGAACTTCTCAAAACATGGGAAGAGGCTCCTCAAATGTTTTCGACTTCTGCAGAAAAAAAAGAAGGAACCGATGCCATTCTGGACTATCTTCAGCAAACCAACGAATATCTAAGAAAGAATAAAATCCGTTTTGAGTAAAATCAAAATCTCTCTATTATAATGAATAATATCATCTGGTCTGTTAAATCATTTGATGAACTATCTACTTTAGAACTCTATAAAATATTAGAAGCAAGGGTTAATGTTTTTGTTGTCGAACAAATCTGCCCTTATCCAGAATTGGATTTTTATGACCAAAAGGCGCTTCATCTTTTCGGAACAAAAGATGGTGACATTGTAGCTTATTGTAGAATTTTCCCAAAGGGAATTAAATATGATGAAACTTCTATTGGTCGCGTTCTCACGACCGAAAAAGGAAGAGGACAATCACTGGGAAAAACACTAATGCAACTAGCTATCGAAACCATTGCAACCCGATTTCAAACCTCAGAAATCAGAATTTCAGCACAAGACTACCTCATCAACTTTTATCATAGTTTTGGTTTTCAGGATACAGGGAAAAAGTATCTTGAAGATAATATCCCGCACACTGAAATGCTGAGAAAGTAAATTTATAAGCTTTAATCTTGCTACCTAACAATATTGAGAAATTATCAGCCATAATTAGTTTACATTTATTTTTCGACTACTCTTTTGAATGTTGTATCAATTACAAAACCCTATGAAATCTCAGAATTGTATATAAGTTAATTTAATAATTTTACCGTTGACACGAATTATCATTTGACAACAAAAAATTCCGAGATTAATACTTAATTTGTTTTGAAAAAAAAGACACAGACAAATTCAAAATGAAGAATTTCAAAAGCCATTATCCCTACCTCTCCGATGAAGAAGCACAACTTCTTGAGTCTATCGGTGTCGAAAAGAATTATAAAAAATCGGATGTTATTTAGATATCAATACCGTTTCAAAATATTTTTTTATTGTTGAATCAGGAGTTTTGTGTGGCTATCGCTTTACTGAAGATTTTGATGAAAAGGTGCTTTTTCTGATCCATGATGATCAAATCTTCATGTCCCCTGACACCTTTTCAATACCAATGAGAAAATCAACAGATACGTATTTGAAGCTATCACCGACCTTTGCGTTATTCGATTTGACTTTTATTTATTAGAGTCATATGCTTCAAAACATCCTGGTATATTTCGTTTCTATACCGATACCATAAAAAATATGGCCCATGCGCCGGTTACCCGTATTGAAGGGTTCGCATACGCCAAGGCGGAAGAACGTTATAGAAAACTGATTGAAAATAGACCATTATTAGCTAATACTGTCTTAGATAAGTATGTTGCACAGTTTCTTGGGATTACACCCACTTCATTCTCTAGATTAAAAAGAAAAATTAAAAAGGAAGAGTAAACCACTTGTCATTTGGCAAGATTACACATGTATTTTAGTAATAATTTCGTAGAAAATAAACTAAAAAACACCAAATCCTATATTAAATATCAACCTTTTGGTCAATTAATGCTATTGATTTTACAAAAAACATTGCAATATGAAAATATTGTAAACTAAAACATAATACTAATAAA
>NZ_JBYVEB010000010.1:0-52052 GCF_058117085.1 Chryseobacterium sp. CG10_8
AGTAATATTAGTTTGTATTGATTTAGCTTAGAAATTTAATTCAGTCCATAAAGACTTGTTTGCGTAATATTCTGAATATTGGCTGGGTCAATTTCAAACTGATATACAGCAGTAGAAGTAAAGGAGAACATATGGTCGCCATCGATGACGATATCAATCGCAGGGATCCCTGCAATTGTCTTGATTAGTGAAATGTTTTGTGGATTGGTTACGCCAAAGACCAAAATA
Source organism: Chryseobacterium sp. CG10_8 (assembly GCF_058117085.1). Lineage (NCBI taxonomy): Bacteria > Pseudomonadati > Bacteroidota > Flavobacteriia > Flavobacteriales > Weeksellaceae > Chryseobacterium > Chryseobacterium sp. CG10_8. Next base: position 229 of record NZ_JBYVEB010000010.1, read on the forward strand.
TCACTTTTATCACAAAGGAAAAGATAGTCATTGTAAAGGGCAATTCCTTTTGGTTCGACAAGGCTTCTTGAAGAGACCATAATTGGGTTTTTTATATCGGTTATATTATATACCAAGAGTTGGTTTTGCGCATTAGTATTACAAGTTGTGTTTGCATGTATGGTTACAAATGCATGGGTTGAGTTGGCTACAACAGGATCACAACCCGTAAAATGATTTGCCTGCGAAACATATTGAGGAACTTCTGCATTTTGTTCAATACTGTATATATACATGGCATTTGTAGATCCAATGAAGAGGTAATTTCCCATGGAAAATAGCGTTTCGATATTGAAGCCTATGTTAACATTATTTACCATTACTGGATTGGTCTGATCAGAAATATTAAAGACTTTTAGGTTCGATTGATCCACAGAATATAAATAGTTGTTTTTGAGAATAAATGTGGCCAATGAGCCTCCTTTACCATCAGCATTTTGAGCATTGGTGTTACTGATTTCATTGTTGTCACTGCATCCCCAGAATAGGGTGACGACTAACAAAATAATATACTTTTTCATCATTTTAGTTTTTAATTTTCCAACCGATAACGACTTGATCATTTGCAATATTTCCAATGCTTCCGTCTGGAGCCATCAAAGGAGGGAAAACATCTTTAATCCTTTTCAGTATTTCCACTTGTTGGGTAGAAGTATTAATTTGTAAAGCCACCAGATCGCGCGCTTGGTTGATATAGTAGACATTATTTCTAATCGCAACATCTGTAGAACCCAAAGCACGCAAAAAATAAATTTTTTGTGGCTGGGCAGGATTTGAGTTGTCAATAATATGGAAGCCTTTACGTTCGTCATTGACAAAAATGTTGGCGTCTTTGATATAGATTTTTGCATTTTTTGTGGTAGACACCGGAGTTTGAAGGCTGATGTTTTCCATATCCGCCCTTGTGACCACAATGGGTTCGTATATGGATGCAATCATTTCAGGCGGCTCCGTTCTCAACCACCAACAAGACTGGCATAAGAACATGCTAAGAACCAACAATAATATGTTAATTTTTTTCATTGTAATTTTTTTATTAAAGTTAAACTATTTTTATAATAATTTTGTTTTTTACAATCGATATCTTTTTTGAGTGTTCTTCTTAAAAATCAAAACATTCCGCTTGTTAATTCAAAAATATTTCATAATTTTGCAGTCCGAAAAAGTGGATTAAGTATTGTGAGTATCTAATTCACTTCTAATAATTAATGCTTCCACATTCATTATTTATTAATTTTTTAAACAAAAAAAATGGCTAAAAAAGTCTTTAAAATGGTAAAGCTCCAGGTGAAAGGAGGGGCAGCGAACCCTTCTCCACCAGTAGGTCCAGCTTTGGGTTCTGCAGGGGTAAATATCATGGAATTTTGTAAGCAGTTTAACGGAAGAACGCAAGACAAGCCGGGGCAAGTTTTACCTGTAGTAATTACAGTTTACGAAGACAAATCTTTTGACTTCGTTATCAAAACTCCACCAGCTGCAATCCAGTTATTAGCTGCTGCTAAATTGAAAAGTGGTTCAGGGGAACCTAACCGTAACAAAGTAGGATCAGTATCTTGGGAGCAAATCAAGCAGATTGCTACAGATAAAATGACTGACCTTAACTGTTTTACAATGGACTCAGCAATGAGTATGGTTGCAGGAACAGCACGTTCTATGGGATTGAAAGTAACAGGGACAAAACCTACTAACGCTTAATATCAAATCGAAATGGGAAAATTAACTAAGAAACAAAAGGAAGCGCAAGGTAAATTAGAAAAAGGAAAATTCTATAGCCTTAACGAAGCTTCTGCATTGGTAAAAGAAGTGAATACGGCCAAGTTCGATGCGTCTGTGGATCTTGCAGTGAGATTGGGTGTTGATCCAAGAAAAGCAAATCAAATGGTAAGAGGAGTTGTTTCTCTTCCTCACGGAACTGGTAAAGATGTTAAAGTTTTGGCATTGGTTACTCCAGATAAAGAAGCAGAAGCTAAAGAAGCTGGTGCTGATTATGTTGGACTAGACGAATATTTGGATAAAATCAAAAATGGTTGGACAGACGTTGACGTTATCGTTACTATGCCAGCTGTAATGGGTAAATTAGGACCATTGGGAAGAGTTCTTGGACCAAGAGGTTTGATGCCTAATCCAAAGTCTGGTACTGTAACTATGGAAGTTGGTAAAGCTGTTGCTGAAGTTAAAGCTGGTAAAATCGATTTCAAAGTAGATAAGTATGGTATTATTCATGCAGCTATTGGTAAAGTGTCTTTCGATGCTGATAAAATCAAAGATAACGCTCACGAACTAATCCAAACTCTAATCAAGTTGAAACCAACTGCTGCTAAGGGAACTTATGTAAAGAGTATCTATCTTTCTTCTACAATGAGTCCAGGTATTGCAATTGATACTAAATCTGTTAACTAAAATCTGAGACAATGAGAAAAGAAGACAAAGTAACTGTTATACAGGATATTAAAGATTTGTTGCAAGACGCTAAAGTTGTTTATGTAGCGGATTTAGAGGGATTGAATGCTGCTAAGACTTCAGATTTTAGAAGACAAGCATTTAAGACTGATATTAAAGTAAAAGTGGTAAAAAATACCCTTTTGCAAAAAGCAATGGAGCAAATGGATGTTGACTATTCAGAAATGTTTGTTTCTTTCAAAGGAAACTCTGCATTAATGATTGCTGAAACAGCTAATGCACCTGCAAAATTGATCAAAGACTTCAGAAAGAAGGATGAGAAGCCTGCACTTAAGTCAGCTTATGTACAAGAAACTTTCTACGTTGGTGACGAGAATCTTGAGGCATTAGCTAACATCAAGTCTAAAGAAGAAATGCTTGGAGAAATCATCGGATTACTTCAATCACCTATTCAGAGATTGGTTTCTGCTTTACAAAACAAGTCAGAATCTGGTGAAGCTCAAGCTGAAGAAGCTGCTCCAGCAGAAGAAACTAAGACAGAAGAAGTTGTTGCTGAAGCTCCAGCTACCGAAACTCCGGAAGCTAGTGCTGAAGAAACAGAAGCTCCTTCTGCAGAATAATTACACTCAAAAACAAATCATAATCAACAATTAAAAACATTATTAAAATGTCAGATTTAAAAAATTTAGCGGAAACGCTAGTAAACCTTACTGTAAAAGACGTTAACGAATTAGCTGCTATCCTTAAGGATGAGTACGGAATCGAGCCTGCTGCTGCTGCAGTTGTAATGACTGGTGGTCCTGCTGCTGATGCTGTTGAAGAAAAAACAGAATTCGATGTAATTCTTAAGTCTGCTGGTGCTTCTAAATTAGCTGTTGTTAAATTAGTTAAAGATTTAACTGGTGCTGGTCTTAAAGAAGCTAAAGATATGGTAGATGGTGCTCCTGCTCCAATCAAAGAAGGAGTTCCAAAAGACGAAGCAGAAGCTCTTAAGAAGCAACTTGAAGAAGCTGGTGCTGAAGTTGAATTGAAATAATTTTCAATTTTGAAATATAGAGCGCCTCAATTTTGAGGCGCTTTTTTTGTTTAGAAGTTTAGGATGTTAATCCAAAAAAAAACCTGATTCAACTGAATCAGGTTTTTTTGTAAAATATTAAAAAACTAGTATAGCCTTAATCCGCTTCTAGAACCAGAGGAAGCAATAACAGATTGTATTCTAGTTTTCTGACCAGCTGAAAACATATACATAGCAGCATCATCAACATAATCCATATAATTCATGAACATGATTGACCTAGATACTCCTGTACAAGTGTTGTAGACTGGATATGTTGGTTTTCCATAGTTAGCTGTTGTTTGAGTCGGAGTATCAGCAACCATATCGTTTCCGCAGTTGGTGTCTCCCCAGATGTGTCTTAGGTTAAGGTAGTGTCCCACTTCATGAGTGGTTGTTCTTCCAAGGTTGTAAGGCGCATAAGAAGTATTTCCAAAATATTTGGCGGCGATGACAACACCATCGTTCCATAGACCTGCAGATTCTGGGAAAGTAGCATATCCAAGGATTCCACCCATATCACCAACAACCCAAATGTTAAGATAGTGTGCAGGATCTGTCGCAGCAATACCTTTCGAAGCACTCTTCATAGCGTCATTAGTTCTCCATCTTCTTGTTGCAGTACTTTTTCTAACAGTGTTAACCAATCGGAATTTTACACCTGTGTTTCCAGCTGCAACGGATTGAAATTCCGCAGGGATTCTATTAATATCTGAATTAGTTGCACCAAAGTCATTATTGAGGGTTGCAATTTGACTAGCAATTTGAGAATCCGAAATATTTTCTGCAGCCGTGTTATACAGTACATTAACAACTACCGGGATCTCAATCGAACCATCGGCTAGGACTCTTCCTAATTTGAGGTCTTCCGCATAAATATCGGTTTGTTTTTCTATGTTGAGATACTTTTGCATCAGTGTCGGATTGTTTTTTAGAGCCTCTTGTCTTATCGTCTCTGAAGGGCAAGAACCTCGACTAGCAACTGTATTTTCAATAAGTTCGTCTTCTTGCTGAGTTACCGTGGTTTCTTCGTTGCTATTACATGCTGAGATTGCGATTAGTGCAATGGCTCCAAAAATAAATTTTTTCATAGTTCTATAATTTTTTTGTTAGCGAAAACGAATGTACAAATTAGATTTTATTTGGCAATGTATTTTTTTTTATAAAATTTTAAAAAACGTTATTCATTGTTCATTTTATTAGCCTGTATTTTATTAGTAATCTTTGCTTTGGGCTAATATGATGTAAATTATAAAATCCTTATAATCTATTATTGTAAGTTTAACTTTATGAATTTGAGACAATTTAAGCTAACTTTGGGAAGAAAATAATTCTCTATTATCATGAAAAAAATTCTCACATTGTTGTTAGTTGGAGTTTCAATTTTAGTTTTTTCCCAAAATACGATTAAAGTAATGTCTTATAATATTAGGCTTTCTCTCGAATCGGATAAAGAGAATTCATGGGATAACCGAAAGGCTGAAACTATGGCATTAATGAACTATTATCATCCTGACGTCATGGGTGTTCAAGAAGCAGTTCCCCAGCAAATGACTGAGATGAATAATTACCTGAAAGATTATAGTTCTGTGGGAGAGGGAAGAGATGATGGAGCTAACAAAGGAGAGTATTCTGCTATTTTTTTTGATAAGAATAAATTCAAACTGATTACATCGGGGACTTTTTGGCTTTCAGAGACACCTGAGAAGCCTTCTAAAGGTTGGGATGCTGCACTTAATAGGATTTGTACTTATGCTTTGCTAAAGTCCATTAAAGGAGGGAAAAAGATTTGGGTTTTTAACACCCATTTTGACCACATTGGAGTGGACGCACGGAAAAACTCAGCGAAGTTAATTCTGGAGAAAGTAAAGGAGTTTAACACTAAGAATTTTCCTGTCATTGTAATGGGTGATTTTAACCTGACAGAAACTGAAGAACCTGTTAAAATCCTTTCTGCAGCTATGGATGATACCTTTTATAAATCCGAAAAACCACATTACGGACCGAAGGGAACATTTCAGGCATTTGACGTGACTACACCTGCAAAAAATAGGATAGATTATATTTTTGTAAAAGGTTTGAAATCAGTATCCAATAGAACCATCAATGATAGGCGAGAAAACCTCTTGTATCCGTCTGACCATTTTCCGATTTTGGTTGAAATTAGATTATAAAAAAACCTTGACCTGCGGACAAACCTAACAAGCCAAGGCAAAAACACAAATGATGAAAAAAATTTTCGCTGCAAATAAACGTAAAAATTTTTGAATTATTATGTTAAATTTACATGAATATTATAATATTTTTTTTAACTCTCTGTAGGTCTGAATACTATTCCAGTTTCTTCGAAGAAATCCATCGTAATTCTTTCCCCATGATTCACTTTTCCGGCCAATATATCTTTCGATAATTTATTTAAAACTTCTTGTTGAAGCACTCTTTTTAGAGGTCTTGCTCCGAAAGCTGGATCATAACCTTTGTTGGTTAAATATTTTACAGCGTCTTCAGTAGATGTTAAAATAATTCCGTTTTTCTCTAACATTTTATTGAACCCTCTCAATTGGAATTCAACAATTTTTCCGATTTCTTTTTTGTTCAATGGTTGGAAGAGTACCACTTCATCAATTCTATTCAAAAACTCTGGACGAAGCGTTTGTTTTAAAAGTGTGAATACTTCTTCTTTCGTCTGGTCTAAAGTTTCAAAATCAATATTATCATCTTTATCTCGTTTAGCTTCATCAAATCTCTCCTGAATGATATGCGAACCTAAATTAGAGGTCATAATGATAATTGAATTTTTAAAATTCACCACTCTACCTTTATTATCAGTCAATCTTCCATCATCCAAAACCTGAAGCAAAGTATTGAAAACATCCGGATGCGCTTTTTCGATTTCATCTAAAAGCACTACAGAATACGGTCTTCTTCTTACCGCTTCGGTTAATTGTCCACCTTCATCATAACCCACGTATCCAGGAGGCGCTCCCACCAATCGTGAAACCGAATGTCTTTCTTGGTATTCACTCATATCGATTCTGGTCATATTATTTTCGTCATCAAAAAGATATTCTGCAAGGGCTTTTGCCAGTTCGGTTTTTCCAACCCCTGTGGTTCCCAAGAATAAGAAAGAACCGATAGGTTTTTTTTCGTCATTAAGTCCTGCTCTGTTTCTTCTAATCGCATCCGAAACCGCTTGTATCGCTTCTTCTTGTCCAACCACTCTTTTATGGAGTTCATCTTCTAGATGAAAGAGTTTATCTCTTTCGCTTTGTTGTAATTTGGTTACAGGAATTCCTGTCCATTTGGAAATGACTTCCGAGATGTTTTCTGCAGTTACTTCTTCTTTAATGAGTTCGTTTTCGTGATTTTGCATGGCGAGTTCCATTTTTTGTAACTCGTCTTCTTTTTCTCGAAGTTTTCCGTATTGTATTTCGGCTACTTTTGCATAATCTCCTATTCTGGAAGCACGTTCTGCCTCAAGTTTTAGAGATTCAATTTCTTTTTTAAGGAGGGTTAAATCCTCGGATTTTTGTTTTTCTTGCAGCCATTTTGCATTCAGTTCATTACGTTCTTCTTGCACTTTGGCAATATCCTCCTTTAAATGATCCATTTTGGTTTGGTTGCCTTCTCTGGAAATGGCCGCCAATTCGATCTCCATTTGCATAAGTTTACGATCCAAAACATCCAATTCTTCGGGCTTGGAATTAATCTCCATCCTTAGTTTTGCCGATGCTTCGTCTATTAAATCAATGGCTTTATCAGGTAAAAAACGATCGGTAATATATCTTTGAGACATTTCTACCGCAGCAATAATGGCCTCGTCTTTTATTCTAATTTTATGATGGGCTTCGTATTTGTCTTTGATTCCTCTTAAGATTGAGATGGCAGATTCTGTGTCGGGCTCTTCTACCATTACTTTTTGGAAACGCCTTTCTAACGCTTTATCTTTTTCAAAATATTTTTGATATTCATTCAAAGTGGTTGCACCAATTGCCCGTAATTCTCCTCTTGCTAATGCAGGTTTTAGAATATTGGCAGCATCCATTGCTCCTTCACCGCCACCAGCTCCAACTAAAGTATGGATTTCATCGATAAACAAAATAATTTGTCCGTCGGATTTTGTGACTTCATTAATCACTGCTTTTAATCTTTCTTCAAATTCCCCTTTGTATTTTGCCCCTGCAATTAAGGCACCCATATCCAAAGAATACAAGGTTTTGTCCATTAGATTTTCTGGAACGTCTCCAGAAATAATACGATGTGCAATTCCTTCTGCAATGGCGGTTTTACCAACACCAGGTTCTCCGATAAGAATTGGGTTATTTTTAGTTCTTCTGGACAAGATTTGAAGTACCCTTCTAATCTCTTCATCTCTTCCAATAACTGGATCTAGTTTTCCTTCTGCAGCGAGTTCGTTGAAGTTTTTAGCATATTTGGCTAAACTTTGATAAGTTTCTTCTGAGCTTGCAGAAGTCGCTTTGCTCCCTTTTCTTAATTCTTTAATTCCGCCTTCCAAAAGAGATTTGGTTACACCCATATCTTTTAACATTTTGGAAACTGGTGAACTTACTTCGATTAGAGACAACCACAAATGCTCAATGGTAACATATTCGTCGCCCATTTTTTTGGCAATATTAGGTGCGTCTAAAAGTACTTTATTTGCAGACTGCGAAAGGTAAATATTGCCACCTTCCACTTTAGGTAAAGCTTCAATGCTTTCGCGGTTTCTTTCTCTCACCAAGTTAGCATCAGCTTCGGATTTCTTTAATAAAAAAGTTGATATACTTTCATCTGTTTGGAAGATACCTTCCAACAAATGTTGTGGCTCTATGCTTTGGTTGCCAAATTCCATCGCAACTTGTTGCGCTTTTTGAATGGCCTCCTGAGATTTTACTGTATATTGATTTAAGTTCATATGATATTTATTTTGATATTCATGCCTCAAAAAGCATTCTAATTCAATTTTCATTAAAAAAATAAGTCAAAATTTCCGAATTTTATAAAATTTTAAATTCTTGTTGCGACAAATTTTCCGAACTGCGACAATTTATTTTAAAATTTCATGAGGATTAATGGCCTTTAAGGCTTACTGAATTCCATTGAGTCTTTTTATTCTTTTTTATAGTCAAATCTATTTAAAATGTCATGCTGACGAAGGAAGCATCTATGTAAACTATTAAGATTTAACTATACCTATAGGGATGGAAAGATTTGATTAAAGTACAGTCAGAAATTAATCCTGAGAAAAATCTTTCTCAGGATTTTTTATATATTTTGATTCAAAAAAAAGGAATCGTTTAATCGTCTTCTCCTTTCAGTTTTTCAGCATTTTCTGCCATAATAACTGCGTCCATCATTTCTTGGATGTCCCCATTCATGTAAGCATCAAGATTATAAATAGATTTGTTAATTCTATGGTCGGTTACCCTTCCTTGAGGGTAATTGTAAGTTTTGATTTTTGCGGAACGATCTCCTGTAGATACCATTGTTTTTCTTTGAGCGGCAATATCACCAACAACCTCTTGTAATTTGATATCGTATAATTTAGCTCTCAACATTTCCATAGCTAATTCCCTGTTAGCCAACTGGGAACGGGCTTGTTGACAGACCACGACAATTCCTGAAGGTTTGTGAGTAAGCTGTACTTTGGTCTCCACTTTGTTAACGTTCTGTCCACCTGCACCACCAGAACGAGAAGTCTGCATCTCGATATCTGCTGGATTGATTTCTACATCTACTTCTTCTGCTTCTGGAAGAACTGCAATCGTAATTGCTGAAGTATGTACTCTACCTTGAGATTCGGTTTCTGGAACCCTCTGAACACGATGTACACCAGACTCGAATTTCATAATTCCATACACGCTTTCGCCTTCCACTTTCATCACCAATTCCTTGTAGCCTTTCGAAGATTCAGAAGAGTCAGTTACTTCGTGCTTCCAACCTTTGGTTTTGAAATACATGGTGTACATTCTGTACATATCTTCAACAAAGATAGCAGCTTCGTCTCCACCTGTTCCCGCTCTTAATTCTAGGATAATATTCTTGTCATCGGCTGGGTCTTTAGGAATCAAAAGGAATTTGAGGTCTTCTTCCAATCCTGGAATTTTCTCTTGAGCTTCCATTTTTTCCATTTTAGCCAACTCAACCAAATCTTTGTCAGAGCCATCTGCAATAATTTCATCAGATTCTGCAATGCTATTTAAAGCAGATTTGTATTCATCAAACACTCTTACAATTTTTCCAAGATCACTGTATTCCTTGTTAAGTTGAGAATAGCGCTTTTGATCAGAGATAACGTCTGGCTGTATGATGAGGTCTGCAACTTCGTTGTAACGTTGCTTTATGGCTTCTAATTTTGGAATTAGGGATTTTGACATGTTGAAATTTTATGGGTGCAAAGATAACGAAATGACACTAAAGCGCAAAGTGCACATAATAAGTGTCATTACGTAAAATTGTAATAGTGGATTTTCAATTAATTCCTTGTCTTCAATATTCGAAAACAAAGGTCAGTTTTAATGAAGAATTTTTGGATGAATTTTTTCTTCGTATAACTTTAGATACAGTTTAGAAATCCTTGTTAAAACGGCTTGTATGTCTCGACTTTGAAGAAAAACACTGGTCTGAAGTACTCCTTCTTTGGTGCTTGGTTTCTCGGTGTTAATTGTCCTTATTTGGAGTTCTAATTTCTCATTAATATAGGCTCTCAGTAGATCTCTCATGTGTCTTACTTCCGCTAGGCTTTCGTTCTCAGGCTGTTCTAAAGAAACCAAAATAAGATTAAAGTAGTCGTACATTTTTGTATTTAGCGTACCAAGATCGTCAAGAAATTTTTGATCTGATATTTCATGAAGATTTTTGATATAAAACAAACTTTCGTCGCTTAATAATTTGGTTGATTGTACAAGATCTTCAATGAAATCGCTACTCAGTATCATGACTTCGGCCGCCTGTAAGTCGGAGGTTTTTAGTGATTTAAGTCTTTTGATACTTTGTTTTTTTAATTTTCTAGAGTGATCATCCAAGTCCTGAAGAATTTCGCTGGCATTAACCAATTGCACGGTATCACCCTGTATCAAACCTTGTAGAATAAGATTATAAGAGGTTGCGATTTCAGAGATATTGGTACTGACGAGTGATTTGTATTTTTCAATGATATTAAGGTCTTCTTGTTGTAGGATATCGAACTTGATATTACTTAATTTCGATTTTTTTTCGTTTTTGCTAAATCTTATTTGAGATGCGATTATAAATGCAAAGACCAAAGTAACAAGAATATACGTGCCTGGTTTTCCTCCTTTATAAAGAATTAAAGCAAAAATAGCAGAGATAAAAAATGCAATGGCTGCCGTAATAAACCAGCCTCCCACTACCGAGAGTACACCAGCAACTCTATAGACCGCACTATCTCTTCCCCAAGCTTTATCTGCAAGGGAAGACCCCATCGCTACCATAAATGAAACATAGGTTGTAGAAAGTGGTAGTTTTTGTGAAGTTGCCCAAGCAATAATTATCGATGCGACAACCAAATTGGTCGCTGCTCTTACCAGATCAAAAGCGGGAATGTCTTGAGTATTAATGGCTTCTTCCAGTTTTCTTTCTTTAAAGCTGGTGTTATATCGAGCGGAAACTGATGATGGAATGATGATTCCAAAGAACTTTGTTAGGATCAATGAGGAATTTACAATTCTACGAGAGATTGCATTTGGCTTAAATTTTTCTTCTCCTTCTTCCTGTCTTCCTAGGCTAACTTCAGTCTCGGTTACCTTCTTTGCCTTTGCGCTTAGCCAAACAGTCAAAGCCATTATGATACCCGCGATGAGTAACATGTAATTTGGGACAATAACATCGTTTCCAGCAAGATAATCCATATAGTATTCGTTGGCGGGAACACCAGATGATAGCCAGTTTTGGTAGGAGAGAAGTCCAGTGATAGGCACTCCTATAAAATTGACAAGATCATTTCCTGCAAAGGCCATTGCTAATGAAAAAGTTCCAGATATGACGACTACTTTTAGAGGATTAATTTTTACAAACTTTTGTAGAACGTAGAGTATTCCTGAGGAAACTACGAAGAGTACTCCTATAATCAGATAGGTTTGATCATGAATAAAGTTTTTTAGCCCTTCGTTAAGGATCGTTGTTCCCTTTAGTCCTTTAATTAATAAGAAGTAGATGATGGAAGTTATCCCTATTCCAGAGAATACAGCTCCAAACTTCTCGAGTTTACTTTCATATTGGAATGTGAAAAGTAATCTACAAAGATATTGAATAATGACTCCAGCGCTGAAGGCAATCAAAACAGAGAGAAATATTCCACTGACTATATTATTCGTGCTCTCGAAATTGATGTATTTCCAAATTGAATTAATGTTTTCGTTTTTGGACATCGTAAACAGGATTCCTGCCATCAAGGATGAGCCTAAAAGTTCGAAGACAATGGAGACGGTTGTCGAAGTTGGGAGACCTAGACTGTTGAAGATGTCCAATAAAATGATATCAGTCAACATTACCGCAAGAAATACAATCAAAATAATGTCAAATGTAAAATACTGCGGATAGAAGATTCCCTTTCGAGCGATTTCCATGATTCCGCTCGAGAAGACCGAGCCTACAATCATTCCAAGAATCGCAATGATAATAATTGTTTTGTAAGAAGCAACCTTAGAACCGATTGCAGAGTTGAGAAAATTAACCGCATCATTACTTACACCTACGATGAGGTCAACGGCCGCCAGAATGATGAGCAAGCCAATGACGAATACAAAGAAATCCATTTCGATGGTTTTGTTTCAAATTTACGAAATAGCTGGCGTCCAGAAGGTTAATGTTAACAAAACTTAACAAAACTTAACAAAAAAAAGCCGCTTCCAAAGAAGCAGCCGATATATATTATTTTGCTTTGACATTACTTTCCCAGAATTAAGGTGAGAAAGCAATACATCCCAATTAGTGATGTCCGTGATGAACGAAAGGACCGTTTCCTTTCGGTTGATCGTAGATAAGTTCTACACCTTCTTGTTCTCTAAGAGTTTTTCTTCTAACATCTTCTGGGTCGAAGGGTGCAGATTTTCCAAAATATTCCCAAAGTCCTGAAGTAAGCCACATTGGAATTACTACACCAAAGAACATAAAGATACACCAGAAACCTACTAGGAACATGATAAGAAAATATACAGTCCAAAGGAATTGGTAAAATGGCCAAAAGTCAGATAGAATAACTAGCATTTTTAGAAAATTTTAGCAAAAATAATTTATTTTATTGGTTTAAAAAAGTTTTGTGAAATGATTTTTGTAATTTAAAATCAATTTAAACTTCATAACTTGCTTATTGTTGTGAAAAATAGAACAACGCCTTCAAAGTTTCAAACTCTGAAAGCGTTAATTATTTTAAAATCTTTAGTGTGTTATTGAAGCAAAAAAGTCATTGCCTTTGTCATCTGTAATGATGAAGGCAGGGAAATTGATTACTTCAATTTTTCTTACGGCTTCCATTCCTAATTCTGGGAAATCAACCACTTCAACGGATTTGATATTTTCCTTCGCTAAGATCGCAGCGGGTCCGCCAATAGAACCAAGATAGAATCCGCCGTATTTTGCACAGGCATCAGTAACTTGTTTTGTTCTGTTGCCTTTTGCCAACATAATCATACTTCCACCGTTGGCTTGGAACACGTCAACATAAGGGTCCATTCTTCCTGCTGTTGTGGGTCCAAAACTTCCTGAAGGCATACCTTCTGGTGTTTTTGCAGGCCCTGCGTAATAGATTGGATGATTCTTGAAGTATTCTGGCATTGGTTTTCCGCTGTCCAAAAGTTCTTTGATTTTTGCGTGAGCGATATCTCTTGCAACGATTAAAGTTCCATTCAATTTTAATCTTGTCTTGATTGGATACTTGGAAAGTTCGGCTAAGATTTCTGGCATTGGACGATTAAGGTCAATTTCCACTGCTTTTTCAAGATGTGGAGGAGTAGCAGGAAGAAATTGTTGTGGATTTTCTTCTAATTGCTCAAGGAAGATTCCGTCTTTGGTAATTTTACCTTTGATGTTTCTGTCCGCAGAACAAGAAACGCCCATTCCAACTGGACAGCTTGCAGCATGTCTTGGCAAACGAATTACTCGCACATCATGAGTCAAATATTTTCCTCCAAACTGCGCTCCAATTGCACTCTCGTGACAGATTTTTTGTACTCTTGCTTCCCACTCGAGATCACGGAAGGCTTGTCCTCCTTCGTTACCTTCTGTTGGTAGATGGTCATAATAACCAGCACTTGCTTTTTTAACCGCAGCAAGATTGGCTTCTGCAGAAGTTCCTCCAATAACCAAAGCTAAATGATATGGTGGACAAGCAGAAGTTCCCAAATCCATGATTTTTTCGTGTACAAATTCGTCTAAACTTTTTTCGTTGAGCAAAGATTTTGTCTTTTGATAAAGGAAGGTTTTGTTGGCAGAACCTCCACCTTTGGCAAGAAACAGAAATTTGTAAGCATTACCCTCTTCCGAATAGATGTCAATCTGAGCAGGAAGGTTAGAACTAGAATTCTTTTCATCAAACATCGTTAGAGGAACGATTTGAGAATATCTTAAATTCTTCTTTTGATAAGTATTGTAGATTCCTTTGGAAATCCACTCAGCATCGTTAACACCAGTGTACACATTTTCACCTTTTTTGGCAACGCAAATGGCGGTTCCCGTATCCTGACATGAAGGCAAAGCTCCCTGTACAGCGACAGCAGCGTTTTCCAAAAGATTATAAGCAACAAAACGGTCGTTGTCCGTAGCTTCTGGATCGTCCAGAATATTTTTTAATTTTTGCAAATGAGTCGAACGTAACAAGAACGAAACATCAGCTAAAGCTTGTTCAGCTAAAAGTTCTAAACCTTTTGGGTCAACGGAAAGGATTTCTCTATTTCCGAGGGTCTCTACTTTTACGTATTCCGAAGTTAGTTTTTTGTATTGAGTGTCGTCCTTAAGAATAGGATAAGGTTCCTGATAATGAAATTCCATTGTTTGATTTTTTTGGTGTTTCAAATTTACGATAAATTGAATTTTTATTAAAATTAACCGATAGTAATTATTGATATTTAAAATCAGTCAAAACAAATAGATTTTCAACTTCTGAAATATGTTGAAAATTAGGATTGGAGACCGTAAAGTCGTTTTATCGAAATTGTAGTTGAAATTGAAGATGGCGTAACTTTGAGTAGCGAAGCGTATCGAGAAGTTGAGAATGAGGCAAATGTTCTCGATACTTTTTTCTCCATTTCATTTCGAAAAAAACTCGAACCGACGTGGTGCCACTTCGAGTATTGTAGAGAAGCAGAGTGTTTTGAGAGAGGATGAATCAAAAGTTCTCGATACATTTTTCTCCATTTCATTTCGAAAAACACTCGAACTGACGCGGTATCAATTCGAGTATTGTAGAGAAGCAGAGTGTATTGAGAGAGGATGAATCAAAAGTTCTCGATATATTTTTCTCCATTTTATTTCGAAAAAACTCGAACTGACGCTGTGTCACTTCGGGTAATGAAGCAAAGCGAAATGTATCGAGAAGTACTCTTTTAGTTTATGATATAGATTTTTTGCAAAATCTTACTTGTACTGACGCTTTATTTTTAGAGTGAAAAGGTTGGAAGCATTTTCGAAAAAAAAAAGAAAAAAAATCAGGCGGTTTCGCCTGATTCTCTTGGATAACTTATTTTTTTGGTGCAGGATTAGCAAACTCAACTAATATAGTAAATGGTACGCTATAATAGCTTTTTACATTTTGATTATTGGCATCTTTTGCCGGAGTCCATTTAATTTCAGAGATTTTTTTTACAGTTTTTTCGACTTCTGTATTGAATTTTGCATTACTTCCCTCTGCTTTGACTTTGGTAACGTTTCCATTTTCATCAATTGTTAAATATGCAACTGAGGTTAGCTTTCCTTCGTCTCCATTAAAGGAAGAAGTATCGAAGTTAATGGCAAGTTGACTTCTTAATGCGTTCATTCCACCTGGAAATTCTGCTGGAGTACCAACATTATCTTCCTTTATTTCTGTTTTTGCAGTTACTGAAGGAGGTCCTGCTGGATCAATTGTCTTTATCTCTCTTGTTTGCGTTTCTTTTTGTGGTCTAATTGTGTCTTTCACAACTGTTCCGTTTTCTATTTCCTTAATTTCTTGAGGAGTTGCTGGCCTGCCTTTAATTGCGATGATGATGTTTTCTTTTTTTATAGAAGAATCATTAAAAATAACAAGTGTTAAAGACTCCTTTTGTTCTGAAGTCATTTTTTGATAGTACTCATAAAGTTTTTCTTTGTCTGATTCGGAGACTTTTTGAGTGAACTCGTGGTAATTTCCTGCATCCAGCAAAGTAGAGTATTTGTCCAATATTTTATTGAATTCTTCCATCGGATCTCCATCGGTTTTGGAAATGTTGCTTTTGGAGGTTTTTTCGGATTGCGAGTTAGAAATTTTCAAAGGTGTTTTTTCTACAAATGAGAAAAATAAAAGAGCAACGATTGGAAGGGATAGTCCTATTTTCCAATTGGTAAATTTGTTTTTTTTCTGGGTCATCATTTTGATTCTTTTTTTGGTGTTATGTAAATTAAATTGATTGGTGAACAATATTTTTTCCGTAACCAACTCTTCTATAAGAAGTTTTTGATATTCGGTTATTTCTGTGTTTTGTTGGAGGACACTTTCGTCAGCTAAAAACTCGTGGTTGGTTAAGATGGCTTTTTTGTAAAAATAAAAGACCGGATTGAACCAAAAAAACAAAAGAATTAATTCAACAAAAATGATATCTATACTATGTTTTTGGGAGAGATGTGCTTTCTCGTGATTGATAATTTTTTGGTTGATTTTGTCCTGAAGATACAATGACTTGTTAAGGAAAATGTATTTCCAGAAACTGTGCGGAGCTTCTTTTTGGTCATGCAAGACGAGCGTATAAGTAGATTCTATAATAGAAGTTCCTGCTTTGATGCGGTTTCTCAAAGACCAAAGATTTCTAACAAAACGAAGCAACAGAACAGAAAAAACCAATCCGTAAGCCAAATAGAATGCATTTTCTTTCGTAAAAATGGAAGGTTCTTCAACCTGCGTATAGGCGATAGGCGTGTAATTACTCTCCAATATTGGTGGAGGAGGAGCGATTCTTTCGGTTCCGTATGTAATTGTAATCAACGGAACGACTATGGAAAAAAGAATTCCGAACAAAAGATAAAATCTCTTGAAACGGTGTGCTTTTTCTTTTTCAAGGAAGAGGTAATATAGCCCCAAAAAAATGGAGGAGCATATTGCCATTTTGAGAAGATAGGTTTCCATTATTTTTTGTGTTTTTCGAGTTGGTCATCAATAATATTTTTCAGTTCTTGCAATTCGGTTTCAGAGAGTTTTGCATTAGCGGTAAAATACGAAGCAAATTGGGAAACAGAATTATTAAAAAACGTTCCGATAATTCCTTTCAGTTCGTTGTTGAAATATTTTCCCTTTTCGATGAGAGGAAAATATTGACGAGAATTTCCGAATGTTTTGTATCCTACCAAATCTTTATTTTGCATTCTTTTGAGGAGAGTTGCAATGGTTGTTGCGGCAGGCTTTGGCTCGGGATAAGCTTCGATAATGTCCTTCATGAAGGCTTTTTCTTTGCTCCAAAGAATTTCCATAAGGTCTTTTTCGGCGTCGGTTAGTTTAGTTTCTTTCATATTTATTTTTCGATTTTGTTAGAAATTTTTGGAAATATTCTAGTCTTGTTGTCAACGATTCTTTGACCGTTTTTATCAGTGTAGATTGGTGCTTTCTCAATGACTTTGATCCATTTCTTCTCGTAAGGATATACATTGATTCGATAGGCGTAATGTTGCTTTTCCCATAATTTGTAATAGAACGTTGATTCTTCCGAACTTGATTTTTGATATTTGGCAAGGTCTATTTGGTTGTCATTTAATAAAAATGTAATGACCTGTCTCCCTGAACCCGAATGATAGGAAAAAAGTAGATGCTGAGGTTTTTCACCAAACTCTTCCAACAATGAAACATCGTCCGAGCTGAGATAATTAGTATTAAATCCTACCTTAGTGTAATAGTATTTGTCCGAAAAGTTAATATATAGTTGGGCTTGGTCATTGGCGTAATAACTCTGTCCATTTTTGGATAAGAAATATCCTCCTTTCTTGAAATGTGCAGCACACGAGGTGATTAAGGAGGTAATAAGTACGAGGAAAAGGATATTTTTAAGTTTCATGATTCTACAATATTAAAACGTGTTCTACAAATGTAGAATAAAATTTTATTCGAGCATTGTTTTTTGAAAAAAAAATTTTGAATTATTATTAAATCACTGATAATGTGAACTATAATTTGGATTTTAGAGTTCTTGTTTTGAAGATTTATAGGTCAAAAATTCATTTTATAAATTTATTTTACATTTGCACCGTAAAATATAATGTTATGAAAAAACTATTTTTAGCTGGGACTATCGCTTTCTTTGGTCTGGCTAATGCGCAAACTGATGCGTTTAAGGGAAAAGAAGATTTGAAGGTAAACATTGGTGCTAATTTTCAAGACGGTGGTACTGGGATTCAGGCGTCTTTAGATTATGGTTTGGGACCAAGTTTTTCTATTGGTGCGCAGATGGGATATCTTTTGGGATATCAAGAGGTTTTCTTGTTGGGGAAACCGGATGCTAGCGACCGTTTTGATCTTAAAGTAAGAGCTAATGCACATCTTGGTGATGTAATGAGTTTGCCTGAGAACATCGATATCTATCCTGGATTAGATTTGGGATTGAAAAATTTCGGAGGGCATATTGGAGCTCGTTACTTCTTTGGAAAAGGATTTGGAGCTTTCACTGAAATCCAATTTCCTATCAAGAGATACAACACAGATGCATCGCAGTATGAATTGTTGAACAATCAATTCAACTTTGCACTTGGTGTTTCTTTTGACTTGTCAAAGTAATATCTCTAAAAACTAGAATAAAAAAAATCCAGAAATATTTCTGGATTTTTTTGTTTTTATCAAATTGAAAAATTATTCAGCTTGTTTCAATTTTACGGTAAAGTGTCTTAGGATTTGAGGTTCCCAAACAATATCATAACCTTTAGTAATTTCGTTTCTGCGGTCAAATACATTTTTGATTCCAGCAGCAATATATCTGATGTGATTGTCCGTATAAGTTCTTCGTGGTAAAGCAAGACGCACCAACTCTAATTTTGGATAACGGTTTTCTCTCGTTACAGGATCTCTATCCGCCAATAAAGTTCCTATTTCAACAGTACGGATTCCCGCTTCTTTATATATTTCGAGACCTAACGTTTGAGCAGGATATTCTTCTCTTCTTACATTGGGTAAAAATCTTAATGCATCAATGAAAACGGCATGTCCACCAATGGGTTTCTGAACCGGAACACCATATTCCATCAATAGATTTCCGAGAAGTTCTACTTGTGAAATTCTGCTTTCCAAATATGGGAATTCTGTAGCTTCATTTAATCCAACCGCTAAAGCAGCCATATCTCTTCCTGCCATTCCTCCGTAAGTGATGAATCCTTCATAAATAATCGTGAAGTTAGACGCTTTTTGGAAAACTTCTTCGTCCTTAAGTGCGATGAAACCTCCAATGTTGACCAATCCATCTTTTTTAGAACTCATGGTCATTCCAGCTCCGTAAGAGAAAATTTCTTTACAAATTTCTTTGATGGTTCTGTCTTGTTGACCAGCTTCTCTCTTTTTGATGAAATAAGCGTTCTCAGCAAATCGAGCAGAGTCAAAATATACAGGAATACCATATTGGTCAGAAAGTGCTTTAACCGCTTTGATGTTTTCTAAAGAAACAGGTTGACCACCAGAAGTATTACAAGTAATGGTCACCAAGCAGAAAGGAATATTTTCTTTTGGGTATTTTTGATAAACTTCTTCTAATTTTTGAAGGTCGACATTTCCTTTGAAAGGATGAAGGTTTTCTACATCAAAAGCTTCGTCGATCGTACAATCGATGGCGTGAGCTTTACGGAATTCGATATGTCCTTTGGTGGTGTCAAAATGTGAGTTTCCAGGAACCACATCTCCTTCTTTCACTAAAACTGAAAACAGAACATTTTCTGCCGCTCTTCCTTGATGTGTTGGAAGTAGGTAAGGAAATCCCGTAATGTTTTTTACTGTGTCGTGAAGTTGCTGAAACGATCGAGATCCCGCATAACTTTCATCACCAGTCATTAGGGCGGACCATTGTTGGTCACTCATAGCTCCAGTTCCTGAGTCTGTCAATAAGTCGATGAAAACCTGGTCAGATTTTAAATTAAATAAATTATAGTTAGCGTCTTTGAGCCATTGCTCTCTTTCTTCTTTTGTAGATTGACGAATTTCTTCGATCATTTTGATTCTAAATGGCTCAGCGTATGGTAATTTCATAATATTGAATAAATTAAAGTTAAGGTGTATTAATAAATTGTGGATTTAGTTTTAATTTTCTAAATCTAAATCTAAATCTTTGTCTTAACCTTGTCTTATTCTGGTGCCTTAAAGATATTATCATCGGAGTGAAAACCAGCGACACCACCACTTACTGCAAATTTCATTGCTGCAGCAGGGGTCATTCCGATAACGGGTTTTACGTTGTCTTCTTTTGTGATAATAACCCAGCCCGAAATGGCATAGGAATGCGGAAGATACACCGCAACATAAGTATCTTTATCTACGTCTCCCATTTCTTTTTGTGTAAGAAAGCCGATTCTCCAAACTTCAGGAGTTTCGTTCACTCTAACCCAGACTGGCTTGTCGAATTTTTTGGCATCACCCATAAAAGAAGCCATTACGTCTTTGGTTGGTGTATAGATATGTTTTAGACCTGGAGTTCGCTCCAACGCTTGATCCAGACTTTTGAAAATGATTTTTCCAAAAACAAATTTGTCGAAGAAGTACCCGACCGCAGTGATAAAAACAATCAAAGAAATAAAACCTATTCCGTGACGATTCCACTTTTCAGGGAGGATATAATCATAAGGAATAATATTATCCAAAGTGCTGAAAACCAAAAAAACGACATACAAAGTAGCTCCTATAGGTACAACAATGATTAATCCTTTGAAAAAGGCTTTAATCAAAAAATTCAAAGATTTGTTGTTGAGGTACTTATCGGGTTCCATGTAGTTAGTGGTAGTCTATTGTATTTATTTTTATGATTTTTTAAGCTGCTGGATCTTCTAGCTGGGTGTGGTTATTAATTGAGTTAATCACGAGTTGAGTTACGTCTTTGCCTCCAGATAAATTAGTGTACAACGAACCGATGGTATAGATTGGCCCCCATGGAATTCCCCACCAACCGAAAAAAAATGAAAGTAAGCTGTGTCCAATACTATACTTAAATGCAGATTCATCAGCTTTCACGAAGTAGATATCGCTTCCTCGTCTGAAAGTCATAATAATGATTGAAATGCAGTATTGGAAAACTACAAATTTTCCTCCTTTTTGGATTTCACGGTTAAGCTGTTCTGTGCTCATCCCGTCGATGTTCTTAATAACTGTTGACACGCTTTATACTATTTGTGTTTTCACTTAATTTTATTATCCGTGGATGGTTTCTTTTACTCCATAGGATTGGATAATTTTAGCCTCATACTCCAGCCATTCTTCCCAACGCTTGTTCACTTTTTCGGGATCACCTAACTTTCTTGCAAATCCAATAAAAGTGGTGTAATGATTAGCTTCAGAAATCATCAGTTCGAGGTAGAATGCTTTTAGCTCTTCATCTTTGATATTATCTGTTAACACTTTGAATCTTTCGCAGCTTCTTGCCTCAATCATCGCAGCAAAAAGCATTTTGTCTATAATTAAATCATCTCTGTTTCCTCCTTTTTGGATAAAATTTACAAGCTGATTAACATAGTCGTCTTTTCTAGTTCTTCCAAATTCATATCCTCTTTTTTTGATGATTTCATGAACTTGATTAAAGTGGTCTAACTCTTCTTGAGCGATTGCTAAAAGTTCGGTAACAATTTCTGTATGTTCCGGAATCATCGTAATAAGTCCAATGGCATTGGTTGCTGCTTTTTGCTCGCACCAAGCGTGGTCAGTTAGGATTTCTTCAATATTTCCTTCGGCAATGTTTGCCCATCTTGGGTCGGTAGGAAGTTTAAGTTTAAACATCTTATGAAAAGTTTTTTGTAAAAGTACGACTAAAATCGAAATCTAGAAATTATTTAGATTTTAGCAGCAGTTATTTTTCGGAGTTTTTCTAAGTATTTCCACCCAAGCGCATCCCATTTTTTGAGGAGTTCTGCAAATCCAATTGCTAAAATCACGTTGAGGACGAACATGAGAATCATGAAAATTATCCAATTCATTTTGTCATGAAAAGGGACAACTACGAAATATAGTAAACTAGAACTAATGCCTTGTCCAAAATAGAAAAATATGGCATTGCGTCCGATGTAACTAAAGATACTTTCTTTCGAAATTTTCAGTCTATTGTACAAAACAAAAAGAGTGACCACTGAAAAAGAAATCCAAACGATATATGGAAGTTTTGGAGGGAATTTCATTTTGCTTCTTCCTATTTCTAAGAATAATTCATATCCCGAATTCCAAAACATTATTCCTAATGCCATGGCAACAGCACCATAGAGAATAGGGATGGTTCGAGTTGAGATTTTTTTTCCTTTGAGTAGATGACCAAGTAGAAAAACGCCAAGATAAAATGCAACATAAGCCACCTGTCCACTTGGGTAATATTGAGGAAGAAGATTGAAAATTAAAGTTAAGCCAAAACATAGTCCAACAAACCATCTTATATGTTTTGGAAAAAATTTAAGGATTAATGCTGCGAAGAAAGCTAGGATAAAGTAGACTTTGAGATACCAAAAACTACCCATGACAACTGGAAAAGTATCACAATTAGAGTATTGGTGAAGATACCAGTTTCCAAGATTTTGCCATTGCGGATCCATGGAAATATGTTTTGGGACATATTTGCCACCAAAGGTTTCGTAGAACTGCATCAAAGTATCCTTTCCCAGAATTGACATTCCAAAAACTTTGAAAAAATAATCGGTGAAGAATAGCAAGGTTACAAATAGCATATAAGTGATTTGTAACTTCAATAATCTGTAAAATGTTTTCTCTAAGTTGGATCCAGAGGTCAGTCCGCTCAGGGCATAAAAAAGTACCACATCAAAAAGCAATGAGAAAACCCTGATTTCTGGGGTGGTGTAGATTTGACCTGACCAATAAACGGTATGGATAAAGATAACGGAAAGCGTTGCCAATCCTTTGGCATAATCAATATATAGATCTCGTTTCATTACGGTTTTTGAAGAATATTGTGTTAAATATATACAAAAATAAGACTCTCCACAAATTAGGAGAGTCTTATTAAGGTCTAAAATTAAGATTCTCTGAAAAGAATACCTCGTGGTCTTGCCATGGGGATTATTTATTCAGCTTTTATAAAAATTTCACAAGCAAAAATCCTACAGCAACTGCAGTCCAAACGGCAATTAGACCTGGTATCATTATACTATGGTTGAGTAGCCAAGTACCAGCATTGGTGGTGCCAGATCGGTCAAAATTGATTGCAGCCAAATCGCTAGGATAGAAGCAGAAGAAGAAATAGGCGTAAGAAGCAGGGATGCAGGCTATAAGTGTATTAACAGGGATTCCTAAAGAAATACCAAGTGGCATCATTACCAAAAGTACCGCAGCTTGGCTCTTTAAGAAAGCTGATACAACAAACATGGCTATCGCAAAAGTCCAAGGGTATTCCCTTACTGTATCACTTATCAAATATAAGATATAAGGTTTGTTATTTTCAATCACTGTTTCGCTCATCCAAGCAATACCAAAGATCATAATTACCGCAACCATACCTGCGTTAAATACTTTAGTATCTGATATTTTCTTAGCAGGAATATTCGTTATGAAAATGATAATAGCACCCACTGCAAACATTACGAATTGCAACACTACACTCATTTTGAGCGGTTTTCCCTCGTCATCCGTCGGAAGTAGTTGATCTGGGAAAATAGCTAAAATAACAATTGCAAGAATTCCTAATAAAAAGAAAAGTAACGCTCTGCTGGATTTAGCTCCCGTTTCCATCCCCTCGGACTGCATTTCACCATAAATGTATTTTCTTTGTTCAGGATCGGCAATTTTTGCTTGAAATTTAGGGTCATCCGCTAAATCTTTTCCTCTTTTTAAACTCCAAGTTGCAGCCAACATCATCCCAACAAAGCAAGATGGGATAGTAATTTTGAGAATATCAATAAGAGTGATGTCAAAACCAGCCGCAGAAAAAATTCCTATAAGAGCAGCAGCGGCAGCAGAAATTGGACTAGCCGTAATTCCCAACTGACTTGCCATTGATGCAGTGGCCATTGCTCTTTCTGGACGAATTCCTTTTTTGATAGCCACATCATAAATTACTGGTAATAACGGATAAACCGCATGGCCTGTACCAACCAACATGGTTAATAGAAAAGTACTCAGTGGTGCGAGATAAACGATACGAGATGGATTGTTTCTAAGAATTTTTTCGGCAAATTTTACTATTAAACCTAAAGCTCCAGTTGCCTCTAGCGTGGCTGAAGTAGTAGAAACAGCCAAAATTATAAGCATTACTTCAATTGGTGGTTTTGCAGGGATTGCCCCGAAAACAAATACCAATAAGGTTACTCCTAATCCTCCAAGCATACCAAGAGCAACGCCTCCGTACTTAATTCCGAAGAAAATAATTACCAATAAAAGTACTAATTGAAGAAAAAATATGACTGAAGCATTTGGATCTTTGGGTTTTTCACCCATTTTTTCTTCTTTTTTATTTTTTTCAGCACTTACGTCTTTCTTAACTTCTTTTGCGTCTGATGCTTTTACGGTTTGTGTAGCATCACTTGCTTTAGCATCAACTTGTGTTTTGCTATCATTCACTACTGCGGTCGCAGCATTTGCATTTTCAGTTACAGTGCCAGAATTACTTTGGGAGTAAAGAAAACTAAACTGAAAAACCATCATTAATAATATAATTAATGATTTTCTAGGGTTAAACAATGAATTCCTCATGTTTTTTCTATTAAAATGGTTGAAAATTTCAACAAAGTTCCTAATATTTTACAGTAATAATAAAATTTAATTAATGAAATATATCATAGCTAATAAGTGTGGTTTACAAGAAAAAATATTAACACATAATTGTTTGTCATTCAGAAAAATTTCTTACTTTTGCAGTCCGAAATAACTAAAAAATATATAAACAATGTTTGCAATCGTAGAGATAGCAGGGCTTCAATACAAAGTTGAGCAAGACCAAAAATTGTTTGTTAACCGTCTACAAGGAGAAAAAGGAGCGAAAGTATCTTTCGACAAAGTTCTTCTTACTGTTAACGGAGCAACAACAATCGGCGCCCCAGCTGTAGAAGGTATCACTGTAGATGCCGAAATTTTAGACCATGTAAAAGCGGATAAAGTAATCGTTTTCAAAAAGAAAAGAAGAAAAGGTTACGCTGTTAAAAACGGTCACAGACAATCATTGACTCAGATTCAGATTACTGGTATTACAGGATTCGATGGAGCTAAGAAGTCAGCGAAAAAAGAAGCTCCAAAAGCAGCAGCTAAAGTAGAAGCACCTGCAGCAGAGCTTTCAGATAGAGAAACAGTTAACTTCAGCGAAGATCACGAGTTGAACTATCACTTGAAGAAAAACAGTCTTTCTCAAACTAAAGACAACAGAGCAACTCTTACAACACTAGGACAAGCTTTGAAAGACGAATTAGGAAAAGCAGTTCTTACTCACGAAGAAGTAGACGCGCTTATTGAGAAGAATATTGAGCAATTTAAAGCCCTTAATAAATAAAAACCTTAGAATAAGATGGCACACAAAAAAGGAGTTGGTAGTTCCAAAAACGGTAGAGAATCTCACTCTAAAAGATTAGGTGTTAAGATTTTCGGAGGACAAGAAGCTATTGCTGGAAACATTATTGTAAGACAAAGAGGTACTCAACATCACCCAGGTGACAATGTTGGGATTGGTAAAGACCACACTTTGTTCGCATTAGTTGATGGTAAAGTAGTTTTCAGAAAGAAAGCCAATAACAGATCTTTCGTATCTGTAGAACCTAACGCATAAGAAAACAGCGTATACAACATAAGAAATCTCAATCATTACGGTTGAGATTTTTTTTTGGTTTTGGGCGTGACCTGTTTTCCAATTTCTAGGCCATAACAAACAGGTCGGGCTGTTCGGGGCTCCACTTCGTTTCGGTCATTGGTTTTTTTTCAAAAAACACAATGACTGCTCTCTTCGATCGCACCCCTACCATCCCTCACGCGGGAATGACCGTAAAAAATTGAGTGTTGAAAATTGACAATGCAAAGTGATGTTCATTTCATGCTAATTAGTTTAAAATGAAAAATTTAACACGTTTAAAATATTTCGAATGCACGTTTATCACTATGCAAGACATGACAAATGGCAGGGTTATCAAACCTCGAGAAAATGTAAATTTGCACCCAAAAACAAGATATGGCACATCTAGAAGATATTAGTTTGGATAAGATGACCGATTTGTTAACAGAAGTTGGTGTTATGCTCATTTCTAACGGAGCCAATACCACAAGGACTGTTCGTAATCTTAATCGTATTGCTAAAGCTTTCAATTATAAAGTAGAACAATTTTTCTCACATTCCGCAATCGCTTTAACCGTTGAGGAGCTCGAGTCGCAGCAGAAGAAGACCATTGTGAAGACCATTCCGCACTATCATGTTAATTTTTCTATTGTTTCAGAAATTAGCATCTTGAGTTGGGAGATTGCGTCGCACAAAGTACCCTTTAATCAAATCGAAGCAGAACTGGATGACATCCAACAAATGGACTCTTATCCAGAATGGCTTAAGTTTATTTTAATTGGATTTGCGACCGCTGCTTTAGCCAAAATTTTTGACGGAACATACATAGAATTTGGAGTAGCATTTCTTGCTGCGCTTATCGGAATCTATGGCCGCAAGCTATTATTACATCGAGGATATAATGTTTACATTGGTTGGTTAGTCGCTTCATTCATTAGCACTACAGTTGTTAACGTCTGTCGCAAGTTTGGATTAGAAGATTTCCATGGAGCATTGACAGCATGTGTACTTTGGCTCATTCCGGGAGTTCCTTTAATAAATGGATTTTTGGATATTTTGAGAGGGCATATTGTTTCTGGTTGGGCAAAAGTCGCCATGGGCTTTATGTTGGTGTTTATGATTGGCGTTGGATTTTATTTATCATTATTTTTATTTGGCTATGGATTTACCCTTTGAGATCATAGAAAAAATATTGTGGTCGATAGTTGTATCGATTGGATTTGCAGCTCTTTTTAATACACCAAGGCGAGCGCTTTGGGTGGTTGGATTATTAGGAGCAGTAGGATTTGGAATCAAGACCATTTTGCTTCATTATTTCATTCCGGAACAAGTGATTTTTGCATCCCTTTTTGGAGCAACTGCAGTTGGTTTATTGGGAGGTTATTTTGCGCATAGAGTTCATACTCCACCGATTGTTTTTACCATTCCGGCAGTTATTAATATGGTTCCTGGGAAATATGGATACGAGTTTATAATCGGAATCATCAAGATTGTCTCTTTTGGAAAAGAGAGCAAAGTGGATTTCGATTATTTTCTAACCGTCTTTAATTATGGCATGAAGGCTGGTTTTATCGTGTTGGCTTTGGCTTTCGGAATCATATTTCCGTTGCTGTTGTTTAATGCAAAAACAGTTAAAGACAAAGATTTACACGATTTAATCAATAAGAAAGTTATTAGACGAATCAAAATTTATCGAATCAAAAGGCATCGTAAAAATATATAATTGTTTTTTTTATTATATATTTGGGGATTAAAAAAACATCCCAATGAAATTAAAAACTATCAATTTATTTTACTTTTTATTATTTATTTTCCTTATTGCTGGCTGTTCTAGAGACAGTGGTAACGATAACGATAACTCAAATAACAATTGCGGAAAAGTAAGTTATGTCAGTTTTCAAGCTTATCCTTCTTCAATACAATTGAACTATTTATCTGGCAATAATGCAAATTCTTTCAAGATTGAGTATGGTCTCACAGGTTTTACGCAAGGAACAGGGAAATCCTTTGTTACCTCAAGTCATTATGTAGAGATTTCAGATCTACAGTCTTCAACAACTTATGATATTTACATCACTGGAATTTGTAGTAGTACAGAATATAGCGCTCCCTATAAATTGAGTAGCGTTACTACGGCACAGAGCCAATGTACTGGGACAACTTCGATACAGTTTTACCAGTATGATCCTACTTCAGCTGATATTTTCTTTACATATAGTGGCAGTAGTTTTAGCTATCATCAAATAGAATATGGTTCTGTTGGTTTTACTCTGGGTGCCGGAACAAGAATTAATGGAAATTCTACGTCATCATCTTTAACTTTAAGTGGTTTACAAACAGGTCAGACCTATGATGTCTATTATCGAACTTTTTGTGATGATGGAGATCCTAATGCCTTTAAAAAAGTTACCTATACCGCAACTCCTTCATGTCCAAAACCATTTAATCTTAATAGCTATGTTATTTCGGGCAGTTGTAATGTGGGACTTGGTGCGACGAGAGGCTTTTCATGGAGTTCTTATGGATCTCCTGTAAGCTATACAATTTGTATTTTGCAAGATATTAATGGTAATCCTAATAACTCGGGAAATACTTTTACCACGTCAAACACAAGTATTGCATTAAGTGGTATGTATTGTCTTTGGAAATGTTTTTATGTGAAATCTAATTGTTCTGATGGCTCTAGTAGCGACTGGGCTGGCCCATACATTTTCTAAACAAATTACTAATAAAATCAATCCTAAATATACATTTAGGATTGATTTTATTAAAAATCAAACTGGAATCCTGCTTTGATACCGAATCTCGAAACATCAGGTCTGTCTAGGTAATTACCTCTCCAGGTTAAATCAACTCGGAAGATTCTTAAGTTTCCTAAACCGATGTTCTCGATACCAAAACCGTACTCGTAGTAGATTTTTTCGCTTGGTGCGCTGTATTTGTAACCTTCGACGTTAATGGCTTTTGATTCGTCGCTTAACGTTCCGTAAGCTCCTCTAATAAAAGCAACTTCACGAAGTTTTAATTTTTTGATTAGTGGAATATAAGATAGTATTTTTCCATTGAAGTGGTGTTCCAAGTGTAGTGTGGCGTAAGTATCTGCCACAAATTCATAATAGTTAAGCTGCGCAAAAGTGTTGGTTGCTAATCCATAAGACTGGTTTCCTGGAATTACATTTTGCAAAGCCAAAGGAACGACATCAAAGTTTTTTCCTGCTTCGAAGATAATCATTTCTTTACCCCAATTTCCAATCAGGACTGGTTTATAAAACAAGAACTGAACTTTGTTATAATTAAAATCGGCATTAAATAGTCCGTCAATTCCTCTAGAATATTTGAAGACAATCGTTGGAGCTAAAGAAAAGTGTTCATATCGATCCACTCCATTGGTTGAAAATCTCGCGCCCGGTCTCGCAATAACACTAAAGGTAACATGCGAATCATTAACGGTTCTTCTTAACTCACCATTTCTATAATAATCCAGGTTGAAGAGGTCTTGATTTGCAGATCTGATGCTTTGTAAAGTTCCATCAAGACGAAATTGTACGTTCTTAAAGGGTTCTATAGAAGCAAAAATATTATTTTGATTAACGTGACTTAACGAAGCATTTTCACCACGTCCGATAAGAGCAGAAGACGCAAAAGTTCGTGACATAATTCCGTCGTCATTGGTCAACTGAACTCCTAATTGGAGTACGTCAATTCGGGAGCCAACACCCATCGTGAATCTGTTGATTTTATTGAACATATACTTGAATTCGGCGCCATATTTTACTTTTTGGTCTCTGAAACCATAAGCTGCGTATCCTTGTAATCTCCAATCGTCGTTTCGGGTGAAATAGGTTCTAGCTCCAAGACGAATACGATGTCCCTCGACTTCGTTATAACCATAGATGGAATAGATGCTTCCTAAATCGACCGATTTCCCTACATTGTAATAGCCAGAAGCAACCGTTTCATAGGTCTTTACAATGCGGTTGAATTTTGGTGTTTCTTCCAATCTATCCAACATTTCGTAGATCCCTTTTTCGGTTTTGCTCAAAGAGTCGGTTCTTGCTGTTTCCCAATAGAGATCGTTTTTTTTAACAAATTCTGCGGTCAGCTCGGACTCTCTTCTTTGGAAATCGTGTTCTGTGAGAACGGGGTCAAATTCGTAGTCGGAGTAACTCACCGTTCGAGTTGCAACAAGGCTTTTTGCTTTTTTGCTTTTCGAAAGGGGTGACAACTCGATAGAAGTCTGAAATCTCTTTGGTAAAAAGGTGTTTTCGTCGGGATTGTCATACTCTAATTCTGTGAAAATTCCGTTAACGAAGTTAACATTCATCTTTTTTGTAGAGCGCAAAGTGGCTTTCACTACAGCGTAATGGTCAGTTGAGATAAATAAATATCCTTGAAATGCAAGTACGTCTTTTCTCTTCGGTTCGTAACGAATCTGAAAGGTTTCTTGTCCGTTGATAGAGATGGTATCGGTAAGCTCGTAATAATACACACTAAATCCTTCTCTTGAAACGGGACTTGTGAAGCCGATATCAAAATAATTAAGTGTATTGTCGTAAATATTAATGTCTCGATAGAGGTTTTTTGCCGTAAGAGAAACAATCTGATTGTCCTCGAATCCCGAAGATTTTTCGGCGGTCATCAGGCGTTTTGATTTTTTGGTGGGTTCGTTTTGACCGTAGTTTTGATAAACTGCTTCATTGAGATAGACGGGTAAAACCAACTGTCCAGTCCTTGTAGAATCCGCATAATCAAAGATAAAATCTAGCTTTTTGAAAATCTTTTTCTTGGTGAAAGTACTATCTAGATTAGCAGCGTCGAATTCAATTTTTTCGTATTCCTTGAACTTATAAGTTTTAAATTTGTCCAAACCATTGTTGCGCTTGCTTTTCCATACCTCCTTCATAATAGCATATGCAGGGTTTTCCTTTTTGTTTTTGAACTCAGGCTTTCCTTTCTTGATGACGATATCATCAATTTTTTTTACTTTTTCATTTTGTGCCAAGCAAAAGGTAGAGAAAAACAAGACGAGGAAAAGTAGGTACTGTGTTTTTTTATCTTTCATTTTCATTTGTTCAATTGGAAAACGCAATCAGCTATCAAAAATTATGCTAATGACGTAAAAATTTTAAAACAGCTTTTCGTAAGGGTTCAAATTTAAACAGGTAAAAATAACTTGCGTCATTTTCACCTGTTTTCGTTCTTTGATTCAAATAATCTACAAAAGTTGTATCGCCGAATAATTTTTTTTGAAATTATTTTGATTTAAGAATTTTCTCCAAGATTCTTAAAGTAATCATATATGTTGGTTTTACTCCTGTTAGTCCTAATCCTCCAGAAGAAAGGGTACTTCCTGTTTCTAATGGATTATCCGATGCGTAATAAGCGTAGCAAAGGAACATATCTTCTGAGATGTGATGTCTAATTTTGGAAGCAACTTGTATCGCTTTTTGATAATGAGCTCCTTCCATTTCGAGGCCAATGGCCTTCCAAGAAGTATTCATAAAATAAGAAAGGATATCCTTGTTCTGTAACGAAGTTCCCAAAACAGTAATCATCGACCCTTCAAAGGATTTGATTTCATCATCTTGGAAATCATCCATACTCAAAGCGTTTTCAAAAGGATAGTTGTCCGCAGTTCCTTCAAAAATATGGGAAGTAGGAATCATAATGTCTCCTTTTCCTCCTGTTAAGATTCCAGCTTTACCCATGATGGAAATTGATTTTACCATCATTTTGTGCTGTTCATTTTGATATTCATAAGGTCTAAGAAGCTCATCCATGATTTCATAAGCTTGTTCTCCAAATGCATAATCGAAAACCAAAATTACATCGTCTCCCGAATAATTTAATTTTTCGAAAGGAGTGTTTTTTAAGTCTATTTTGCTAAGGTCAATAATCTGAACATCAATATTACTTCCACTGTTGTCATCGATGTATATCATTCCTTTTTCTGAAGCGTACTTCAGAATTTTGTCTTGTAAGTCTTTTTCGTTGCTGATTTCTTCGTAAAGGGAATAAGTTCCTTTGGTGTCTTTTTTGTTAAGAGCTTGGTGTGCGAATAACATGTTTTTCACAGAGTGCATGTTAGCGGAAATAATGTGCAAAGGTCTCTTGTGAAGATTATTAGTGAATAAAACTTCTTTCACATTATTTGCCCATTTTTCACCAAAAAAGTGGTGACCAACTCTTTCTCTCAAAATGGCACTGAAGAAGATTTCTCTTTCTCTACCGCCTCTTAAATCTTCTAAGCTGGCTTTACCAAGGTGATAAACAATCTGGAACAATCTATCTGGATTCTTTTTGTCTCCAAAGTTTTTGTATGCTTCCAAAGTTTCTGCAAAAGTTCTACCCAATAAAGAAGATAACTGAATGAGCGCTACTTCTTTGTCTTTGTCTGTCAAAGTTTTGGATTTGGTAGCTACTTCTTCGATGGTAGTCCAAGCTCGTGTTGGTGCATAATCTTTTTCTGAAATGTAACCCAATTCTCTAATTTTGTCAGCTTCAATATATAAGAAGGTAAGGTGAGTTAGGATATCATAGATTTCGGAGCGACCAAGTAGAACTTCGATGTTCATTTGGTATTCGTCGATTCTGTAGCAATTTCTTCTACGTTTTTTCGGAACAATTACTTCAAAGCTTCCTTTGCTGAAACCCTCATCTGAAGTCAAATGTACAAAAGGGGTTTCTTCTATTCCTTCTGGAAGCCTGTCCAAAACGTAAAGCAATCCATCTAATTCAATTTTGTTGGGAATTCCCATAGAACCGTAAATTTCTGGTGCAATGGTCTTTAAAAGTTTTCTTAAAGTTTCCCCGGAAACACCTGCTGGTTTGAAAAATCCTCTATAAAATAAATGTCTCATAGAAACATATAGTCTCTCAATCGCTTCTGTCGTCTCTCTTGCTCTGGAATTTATCATATATTTTGAATTTAGAAAAGTTGGCAAAGGTACGAAAAAATTCTGTTACTTTCCTGCTCCAGTGTAATTTAATCCAACTAATCCTATGATGATGAAGGCCAAAAAGACCAAATGAATGGGTTTGATATTCTCATTAAATAAAAAATATCCAGCAATGCAAACGAGAATTGTACTGGACCCGGCCCAAATGGCGTTGGTGTAACCGATGGGTAGATATTTAACCGCATTGTTGAGTAAGAAGAAGCTTGAGATGTAAAACAAAATCCCAGCTCCCAGATAGATTTTCTGCTGAGTTTGGTTAGAGTATTTCATGAAGATAATTGCAAGAGATTCTGCAATTACGGTTGCTATGAGAAATAGATGTCCTTTCATTGTTGGAGAATTAGTTGGTTAAGAAAACTTTTGCTTTCGGGAGACTGTTGAAGTTAGAAGAGGAGGTATTGCTGTAAGCTCCTATTTTTGGGAAAATAATTTCGTCGCCAATCTCCAAGTTGGGAAGCATGATGTTTTCGATTTTGTCAATACTGTCACAAGTTGGACCAAAAATAATACAAAGTTCCTTTTGATTCTCGTTTTTAGGAAACTGAATTTGTGATAAATCATAAAAGTCATATTTCAAACAGCTTAAAGTACCATAAACGCCATCGTTGATGTAATAGAAAGTTTGACCATTTCTCTCGGATTTTCCGATAATTTTGGTGTGGAGATTAGCAATGGGGGTGCTGATAAAACGGCCGGGTTCTGAGATGCAATTTTTTTTAGGAAAATGTTTTTTAAGACTCTTATATATAGGTGTGAAATAATTTTTGATTTCGATTTCTGACATATTGTTGGTGTAAGGAAATCCGCCGCCGATGTCAATGGTTTTTAAAATAATTTGGCATTTTTCTAACTCATCGAAAATTATTTTGCAGATTTCGATGGCGCTTACATAGATTTTATTATTGAGCATTTGGCTTCCCACATGAAAACTTAATCCTTCGATTTTGTAATTTTTCGATGTTGCTCGTTGGATAAAATCAACCGCCAATTCTGGTAAAAGTCCAAATTTGGAAGACAAATCGATTATTGCTTCGGTGTTAGAGAAGGCGATTCTCACCAATAACTGAACTTGATTTTTATAGTTTTCGAATTTTTCTAATTCGGATTCATTGTCAACGACAAAAGTTCGGATACCTGCTTTGATGGATTTTTCAATTTCGTGGGAAGATTTGATAGGATGGGTGTGGATGCAATCCGAAATATTAACACCTTGCTTTTTTAGCAAATCGATTTCACCAGTTGAAGCAATTTCGAAATTCGCATTGATGTCTCGAAGTACGCTTATGACTTCTGGTAAGGGACAAGATTTTACTGCAAAATGATGTTTGCAGTTGGGAAGGTACTTTTGAAGCATTCGATATTGCTTTTCGATAGCTTTTCTTGAAATGTATAATCTTGGGGTATTGAAAAGGTCTGCTTCACTTTCTCTTCTTTTGATTGAGCGAGTAATTCTGTACCTTTTTGGGGTTGCAATCATGATGTTCATAGTCTTAGTTTTAATTTTTTTCAAAATTAGATGAGGTCTAAGACTCACCAAAAGGTAAAACACCTGATTTTGTAGGGTGAAATTATTTTGATTTCAATTCATTTCACCCTATTTTCTTTAATCAGAAGATTATTAATCCAATTTGGATAGTTTCTCGATTTCTTGAGGAAGGTTTTGGATACTAACTTTTTCTTTTTGTTTTTTCAGTTGTCCTTCAAGGTACAGTTTGATGGAGTAAGTATTGTCTTTGTTGGGTTCTACTAAGACTCCCTCATATGGTTTGCCAGAGTCGTTGTACCTAATTCCTGTAAGAATGTCATCGTTTTCAAGACTTTTCAACCAATTTTCTGTTCCTATATCCTCTCCAAGTTCATTGAAAACTTGTTGAGCATTTTTTGTGCCTGATCTGATGGCGTAAAATATTTTGTATAACATGTCCATTCCATGGTTGTATTCTTCGTTTTGGATTTGTTCCTCATTAGAATCAATGGTTTTGGAGGTTACTTTTCCGTTTTCAAGATAATAAAGCACTAGTCTTGTACCCTGATTTTCTGTAGTTGGAGGAGTAGATTTGGAAGAGAAAAAGGTTTTTCCGTCGATATTAAGTTCCTTTGAATTAGGTTCGATTTTCATGGAAGCTGTTTTTTGGGAATTCATATCGCTGATTTCAATCGTGTTTCCTTTCAATTCAAAATGGATTCTGTTGAAGTAATGCATGGCGAATAAGTCCCAGTCAAAGCTTTGTAGCACGCCATTTTTATAATTTTTGGTAATGAACTGTCTATCTTGTAAAGTGTATTCGGGACCATCATAGATTTTTCCATTTTTGTAGGTCGCCTTAATATTGTATTCCTGAAATCTGTAATTATCCATATTTTGAAGATAATTATTGGAGTACTGAAA
This sequence comes from Chryseobacterium sp. CG10_8, assembly GCF_058117085.1. Classification (NCBI taxonomy): domain Bacteria; kingdom Pseudomonadati; phylum Bacteroidota; class Flavobacteriia; order Flavobacteriales; family Weeksellaceae; genus Chryseobacterium; species Chryseobacterium sp. CG10_8. Next base: position 35,176 of record NZ_JBYVEB010000010.1, read on the forward strand.
TTTCTTTTCGCCATTTTCGTAAAAATCAACTTGCTCGAATTCATGGCTGTAGTCGGTTACAAAGTACCCAGAAAAAGGCTTTCCGTTTTTGTAAATGCCTTCGTATGACTTTTTGGGATCATCTGTGATGAAGAAAGAACGATTACTCACTTTAGATATAACTCCATTGTCAAAGAACTCTTGTTTCTTGATGTTGTCTTCGTTTTTGTCTCCGTAGTCGTCTTTGTAAAATGTTTCTACAGCAATTTTTCCATTTTTGTAAGTAGCGGACTTATCTCCGTCTATCAATGTCCCATTGTAGGGTTCGTCATTTTTATAGTCAATTGTTGCAGTTGGCTTTTCGTTTTCGTAGAAAGTTACAGGGCCATTGAGTTTTTCATCTTTAACAGTGTAGGTTTTTTCAAGATAGTCCAAACGATAACTGAAAATTTTCTGCAATCCAACCTTTTTGAAGTTTTCGATATTGTTGAATTCATAATCGTTGGAGTCTTCTTGACTGTCCTCGATAAAAGTACCGTTGAAAGGTTTTCCATCTTTGTAAATTCCGCGAGCTATAATTTCTCCTTCTTCATTTTTTGCAATGGCTTCTCCTTCCTTTTTAGCTTTAACATAATTGACATTAATGGTGAATTCGCCTTTGCGTTCGTCGAAATTACCTTCTACCGGCTCGTTTTCTTTGTAAATCCTCTTGCTTTTAACAGTTCCATTTTCCGAGAATATAATTTCTTCTCCTTCTTTATAGTCTTTAACAAAATTGGTTTCAGCGGCGATTTTTCCGTTGGGAAAGTAAGATGTCGATTTTCCCGATTTATTTTCTTCTACATATTTGGTAATGGATCGGATTCCTGTTGCAAAATTGTTGTGAAGGTAATAGGTGTATAGGTTTCCATTCTTTATATCATATCCGTATTCTGAAAAATTTTCCTCATTTAAGGATTGAACGAGCTTTCCTGATTGGTCATAATTTTTTTGTTGAATAGGTTGGGATCTGTAAAATCCCAGTTCGTATATGGTTTCTTGCGCCAATTGTTTTGAATCTGCCCAAAAAATTTTTTCTGTGATTGTTTTTCTTTTTTCAGCTTTAACTTTTTTTTCCGGTTTTGGATTTTCAGCTGTATCAGAGGGTTCCGTTGGAGGTTTTACTTCGACGGTTATTGATTTTGCAGGTGCAGGTGGTGGCGGTGGTGGATAAAATGTTGAAGGTGCTACTTCATTGATTTCAACGGGCTCTACATAATTATCATAATCCTCACTATTTCTTACATTTTCAAAATCTCCGCTTACAGGTTTTCCTTTGGAATAGATTCCCTTCATTAAGGTGCTTCCGTCCTTTGCGTAAATAATAGTTTCTCCATCTTTTACCCCATCTTTGTACCAAACTTTTTTTCTGATTTTTCCGTTAGAATGATAATAAGTCAATACTGAATTTTTGGTATCATTACGATATTGTCTAAAAGTGTCATCGTTACCGTTTTCGTCATACCAAACAATGTCACCCACATATTTTTCTTCGTTGTTCTTTTTGGTATATCCTTCAAATTGCTGTGTTCCGTTGAGGTAATAGTCCTGAAGAAGTTGTAGTTCTCCCAATTCCTTAATCGGAGTTAATCTATAAAACGAAGCATTGTCTTTGGTGGTAACCTTCCAGTCTTTATCAAAATAGATAGGTTCTGATTTTTGCGAAAACAAGACATGGAAGCACAAGAAAGCTGTTAGAGTCAAGAATTTATTAATCATTGAAGTGTTTTTATTTGCAAAGCTAAATATATTTAAAAGTTATGACGGTTTTTGAAACAACGTTTTTTTATTCGTTGGCAAAATTCAAGTATTCGATAAGAAAATGTAGGGGTGTGTGTTAAAATTTATTTAAATTTTTAAAAATGGTCTTTAAAATTTGGGGTTAAATATTTTCATTTTAATATTTTTCGTAAATTTGCCCATCAAAAAATATATAAAATGTCAACATTGAGATTTAAAGCACTTGCTGAGTTGCCTTTTAAGAACTTTAGAAAGGATAATTTCGTTGAAGTTCCTAAAAAACTGTCCGAGTTATTTTGTGAAAATGTATTTTCGGAGCAGACAATGAGAGAGTATTTGACCAAAGAAGCATTCGGTTCAATCATGGATGCTATTAAGAAAGGTACTAAAATACAGCGACATATTGCAGATCAGGTTGCAGTAGCGATGAAAGATTGGGCTTTGTCGAAAGGAGCTACGCATTACACGCACTGGTTTCAGCCTTTGACGGGTGCTACAGCTGAAAAGCACGATTCATTCTTTACTCCGATTGAAGGAGGAAGAGCAATCGAAAGATTCAATGGTGGTATGTTAATCCAACAGGAGCCAGATGCTTCATCTTTTCCTAATGGAGGAATCCGTAATACTTTTGAAGCAAGAGGTTATACCGCTTGGGATCCAACTTCGCCAGCTTTCATTATGGGGACCACTTTATGTATTCCATCAATATTTATTTCATATACAGGAGAGACTTTAGATTACAAAACACCTTTGTTAAGAGCTCTTCACGCTGTTGATGAAGCAGCAACTGACGTTTGTAAAGCTTATTTTGATAAGAACGTAACAAAGGTAGTTCCGACTTTGGGTTGGGAGCAAGAGTATTTCTTGGTTGATTCTGCTTTGTACACCTCAAGACCAGACTTAGTATTAACAGGTAAAACTTTATTAGGACATTCTCCGGCAAAAGGACAACAATTGGATGACCATTATTTCGGTTCTATTCCAACAAGAGTCATGAACTTCATGAAGGAATTGGAAATCGAATGTATGAAATTGGGAATTCCTGTAACGACAAGACACAACGAGGTAGCTCCTAATCAGTTTGAGTTGGCTCCAATGTTTGAAGAAGCTAACGTTGCTGTAGACCATAATTCATTATTGATGGATGTGATGGCGAGAGTAGCTCACAAACATCATTTCCATATTTTGTTCCACGAAAAGCCATTTGCTGGTGTTAACGGAAGTGGAAAGCACAATAACTGGTCTTTGAGTACAGATACAGGTGAAAACCTTTTAAGTCCTGGAAAAAATCCTAAAAAGAACCTTCAGTTCTTGACTTTCTTTGTGAATACTTTGAAGGCGGTACATGATTATGCAGATTTGTTAAGAGCAAGTATTGCTTCTGCAAGTAATGACCACAGATTAGGTGCTAACGAAGCTCCTCCTGCGATTATTTCTGCATTTATCGGAACTCAACTTTTCAGCGTTTTGTCTGAACTTGAAAAAGTAACTGACGGAAAACTTTCTCCAGAAGAAAAAACCGAATTGAAATTAAATGTTGTTGGTAAAATTCCAGAAATTCTTTTAGATAACACTGACAGAAACAGGACTTCTCCATTTGCGTTCACGGGTAACAAGTTCGAAATTAGAGCAGTAGGTTCTTCTGCAAACTGTGCAGAACCAATGACTGTAATGAATGTTATTGTTGCGAAACAATTGAAGACTTTCAAAGCTGAAGTGGATGCTTTAATCGAGAAAAAAGGATTGAAGAAAGACGAGGCAATTTTTAACGTTTTAAGAGAGTATATCAAGAAGTCTAAGAATATCATGTTCGAAGGTGATGGATATTCTGACGATTGGGCTAAAGAAGCTAAAAAGAGAGGTCTTAATAACTTGAAGACTACCCCAGAAGCTTTGAAACAAGAAATGGACAAGAAATTCGTTGAATTATACGAAGAGTTGGGAATCTATTCTCACCGTGAGTATGAAGCAAGAAACGAAATCAAGTTAGAAAAATATTCTACAGTAATCGATATCGAAGCGAGAGTTTTAGCTGATATTGCAAGAAACCACATTATTCCTGCAGCACTTAATTATCAAAATAGATTGATTGATAATGTTAAAGGATTGAAAGAAATTTTTGGCGAAAAAGAATTCAAAGGTTTGGCAAAAGAGCAATTGAGTCTAATTACCCAAATTTCTGAAAATGTTTCAGCAATCAAGGTAGGTGTTGATAACCTTTTGATTGAGAAAGATAAAGCTAAAAATGTATCTGGAGGTCAAAAGCAAGCAGAAGCTTATTGTAACAAAGTGAAGCCTTTGTTTGATGGTATCAGAGAGGCAAGTGATAACCTAGAAATGATGGTTGATGATGAGCTTTGGCCAATGACCAAATACCGTGAATTATTGTTCACTAGATAGTAAAAAAGTCCTGCATTTTGCAGGATTTTTTTTGTCTCATTTTTTGGTTTTTTTAAGAAAAAATAGATGCTATTTTTCGTGTTAATAAATCTTAAAAAAACTACAGGAAAAACACCCTAAAAGTTATAAAGGAGGTTAAAATTTGGGGAATATCAGGGCGTATTTGTTAAATTATGTTAAAAAGAACTCTTTTGAATTTTCAAAGGAGTTCTATCTTTTAAGTAATATTTACTTTTGCTCAGCTTTAAATAAAAAATCTAATCGAAAGAAACAGATTAATATGACAAAAAGAATCTTTTTTTACTTAACATTAATTATTTCTGTATTTTCTCTTCAGTCTTGTGTTACCAACTACGTTGTTGCTGAGCCAGCAATCTACAACAAGGATTACAAATCAGATGCCAAAATTTCTGAATTAGATGCTAAAAGATTAGAGCACAACAAAAAAATCTTAGTTAATAGTTTTGCTTCTGATAAGGTGGCAAGAATCGAGAACGCTAACAATTCCATCAAGAATAACAATATTACTAATGCAATTAAGCATGCTACTTTAATTGATAATATTTTAGTAGAAGCTCAGACTTATCTTGGGACTCCTTATCGTTATGGTGGGACAACAAGAAACGGGATTGATTGTTCGGCATTTGTCTTAGCAGTTTTTGGAGCAGCGGCAAATATGCAACTTCCTAGAGTAGCTAAGTCTCAAGCACAAGAAGGAGAAAAAGTGGAGAGAGATCAAATTGAGAAAGGAGATTTGTTATTTTTCTCACATGGTAGAGGTATTGCTCATGTTGGAATCGTGGAAGATGTTACTGAAGAAGGAGAAATTAAATTTATCCATGCAGCAACTTCAAGTGGAGTGATGATTTCGTCGCTAAATGATAGTTATTGGGGACCGAGATTTAGATTTGCTAAAAGGGTAATCGGAGAAAATATGACAGCTCCATCTAATTTAGCAAATAATTAGAACTTAGTTTTTACTAATATAAATATGAAAGCCTTCCATTTTTGGAAGGCTTTTTTGATAAAGACACTTTTATTGGATTAAGGCTTATGGAATATTTTCTATCATAAATAGAGTTTTAATCTCCATTTTTTTAAGATATAGTTAAATCTTAATAATTTGTCATGATATATTTGTTTGTCATTCTGAGCACAGACTGAAGGTCTGCGAACGAAGTTCTGAAGTGGAGTCGAAGAATCTATATAGATGCTTCCTTCGTCAGCATGACATTTTAAATAGAATTGACTATAGTTGAGTCATATTTCAGTCAACTTGAATGGAGAATTTAGTCTCATTTATTTACAACGCTTGAAGTCTGGCTCTTTTCATAAAGCACTACACCTTTTAGGCTTATTAGTATCTCGAATCAAAAGAGTCTTATTGAGTGTAACTAAGATTATTTAAAATTCTACAGTGTTGTAGAATTTTCCAATGTTGACATTAGCGGATATTAAAAGCGTAATAATCTTTTATTACTCAAATTTTAGCTGTATTTAAGAATAGAAAAACGAAATCTCCTTCAATTAAATTCGAAGTAAGATTGGATATTTAAACCAAAGAATTTTTGTCGTTGTAATTGAGTTTAAAGAAAATAAAGGTCATGATTGAAAACGCCAAAAGCGAACTTCCTCCATAACTAAAGTAGGGAAGTGGGATTCCGACAGTTGGAAAGAGCCCCATAACCATTCCTAAATTAATCGAAAAGTGCATGAGTAATATCGATGCAAAGCTATATCCAAAAACTCTGTTAAATATTGATTTTTGTTGTTCGGATAGGTAATAAATTCTACCGATATAGACAGCATACAACAATACCAATAGTGAACTTCCAAAGAAGCCCCATTCTTCACCAACTGTACAAAAAATATAGTCGGTTTCTTGTTCTGGGACGAATTTACCCCTTGTTACAGAACCTTGTTTGTATCCCTTTCCAAAGAAACCTCCAGAACCAATTGCTGTTTTGGAATATAAAAGATTATAACCAGAAGTATCACGGAATTTTTTTTCTCCCTCATACAATACTGCAATACGCTCTCTTTGGTGCGTTGGCATTTTTTCTAAAATAAATTTGGAGCCAAAAGCCAAGCCAACAAGTAGCAAATAAGTTCCAACAATCGAGGCTATGGAAATTATATTCCATGACATTTTATAGTAGTTGAAGAAGATGTAACCTACATAGATGAGGGTGATTCCTGCAAATATATATATAGGATTGATAGCTAATGAGAGACAGAAAACGAGTCCTAGAATACCTACAACACCAAATAACCATCCACTTAGTCCTTCTCTATACAAAGCAATAGCAAAAGCACCAAAAACAAGAAGGGAACCTACATCGGGGATTGTCAACACCACAAAAGCGGGAACACCAATGATAGCCAGTGCGGTCCAAATAGATTTTCTGTAATTAGGATTAAAGTCTGGTCCTGACACATAGTTGGCCAACATTAAGGCGGTTCCTATTTTGGCAAATTCAACGGGTTGCATTGTAAAAGAGCCGAACTTGTACCAGTTTTTCTGACCAAGAATTTCGGTCCCGAAAAAGTGCAGTCCGACCAATAGAAGAACACCTCCTATATAGAAGATACCTGCCATGTTTTCAAAGAATTTTGCTCTTAAAGCAAAAATCACCAATCCAACAACAATGGAGATGCAGAGAAAAATAAGTTGTTTCTTTCCTAAATCTACATCCACACTGTAGATGTTGAGCACTGCAAAGATACAGAGCAATAAGTAAAGCCCTAGTCCAAGTCTATCTATTCCTTCCCACCACCTCATTATTTCGTTTTTTGCAATTTTTTAGAAATAGAATCTTTTTTCAAAAGAAGTTCAGCTTTGAGTGCTGCGTTGGTTACATTTTTCAAGCTGTCTTCGATCTTTAACAATCGAATTGAATCTTGATTAGGTGGTACGTATTTTCCTATTTTCTTAAGATGTTTTATCCATTGTCGTTTGTATTCAGGCATAAAATTAGCTCGCACTAAGTTGTTGAGCATTCCTGTTCTTTTAACTTCGCCTGTCAAAAATTTTTCAGCTATCAACGTACATGCTGGACCCGCATAAGTTGCCCCAAAGCCTGCGTGTTCCATTACTGCAGCCACCACGATTTTTGGATTATCTGCAGGGGCAATCAAAACAAAAATTGAATTATCTTTCCCTTGTGGAACCTGAGCGGTACCTGTTTTTGCAAGTTGAGTAAAGTCTTTGGTTTTTAGTCTAGCGGCTGTTCCTCTAAGTACTACGGCTTCCATTCCTTTGAGTACGGGTTCAAAATACTTTTCGTCTACCAAAGTTTTATGTTTAACCTTAAAACGTGGGTCAGGATTAGGTTTTCCATCAATAGATTTTACGATATGAGGAGTGTAGTACCAACCTTTATTGGCAATTGCAGCTGTAAAGTTGGCCATTTGCAGAGGTGTAAGCATAATATCTCCTTGTCCCATTCCATTGAAGACAGCACCAGTAGGTAAAGGATCCCAATTTTTTCCGTCTTTGGTGGAACCAGAAGCTTTGTTTATTCTTGCTTGGACTTTTTCATAATATGCACCAGAAGGAATTTTTCCAGGAGCTCCCACAGCCAAATCATTATTCATGTAATCTCCAAGTCCGAAGCTCTTCATGATAGCTCTCCATTCATCAACACCTTTAGAAGGATTGTTAGGGTATTTGTTAACTATGGATAGATATGCGTGAGAAAAGTAGCAGTTACTAGAAACTTGTATTGCAGGCACAAGTGGATCTGCACCTCCGTGACCTTTAATTCTAAGGCCTCGATAATAGAATCCTCCTCCACAAGGGAAAACTGTTTTCTCGTTCATAACTCCCATTTGCATGGCGGAAAGAGCTGTTAAAAGTTTAAATGTCGATCCTGGTGGATAAGCCGCCTGGATAGAACGATCAAACATTGGCTTGTTTTCGTAGATAGTGTCATTAACCAATCTCGAAAGATTTTTTGATTTATCAGCACTAGTAAATAGATTAGGATCTACATCTGGTCCAGTTGCCATGACCAAAATTTCTCCGTTACTTGGATCAAGTGCTACAATAGCCCCATGCTTGTTGACTAGCATTTCCTCAGCCATTCTTTGCAGGTCGTAATCGATGGTGAGGGTAACATCTTTCCCAGTTACTTTCTCGATATCAAGAGTTCCGTTTTTGTAAGGGCCAACATCACGAAGTTTAATATCTTTCTGGATATATTTTATTCCCTTTTCTCCACGAAGAACTTTTTCATATGCTTTTTCAACACCGTTTTTTCCGATCATATCACCTGGGATGTAATATGTAGAATCTTTTTTGATTTCGGCAGTGTTGATCTCATTAGTGTAACCCAAAAGATTTCCCGATGTAGCAACTTCATATCTCCTCACTGGTCGAGAAACGATACTGAAAGCTGGATATTTGAAAATAACTTCTTGGATTCTTGCAACATCTTCTCTGGTCAATTCCTTCATAAAAGGGATAGCATTAAGCTTAAAGAATTTTTTTTCTTTCAATCCTTTTCGGATTTGATTCATTCTAGAATGGTATTCTTGTGGACTAATCTTAAATAGATGACAAATTTCTAGACTGTCGAAATCTTTTTTTAAAAGAATTGGTGTAAAGAGAATCTCATAAGAAGGTTGGTTTCCAACCAAGATTTTTCCATTTCTGTCGAAGATAATTCCTCTTTGTGGGATGTCATATTCCTTCTTGATAGAGGTATTGGCCGCGTTGAGTGCGTATCGATCTGTGAAAAGTTGCAAACACGCCAGCCTTGCTATGAAGATAATAGCAATGATGGAAAGAGTAGCGGTGATTTTTAAATATTGTGGTTTCAAATTCTTTGCTTGATTTTAAATATCATGGCGTAAACGATGATAAATATAAATGAAATTATGCTCGAAATCAATACGTTCAAGAAAATATCAAAAAATCGTGACAGCTTAAAGAATTCAATATACTGAACCATTAACTGGTGAAAAAATATACTAGAAAATATAAATAGCAAAAATTGTCCCCACTGTAACGAACTGAACGAAAAGAAATCCGTTGAAGTTTCTGTTGAGGTTCGGAAAATGATAGTTCTGAAATATGCGATTGTAACTGTTGCAAATGCATTGATTCCCCAAGTTCCCATGAAAGAGTCCACTCCTAAACCTAGTAAAAAGCTCAAAATAAGAAACTGATATTTGTTTCTGAAGAAGGGGTAGAACATCACAAATACAGGATAGATAACAGGAGTATACTCACCGAAAAGGTTGATTCGGTTAAGTACAAATACTTGCAATGCGATGAGCAAAGCAATTAACAAAATATCGGTAAAAATGGTTCTGCTAATCATCTTCTCTATCTATAGTCGCTTGTAATGTATCCTGAATTTTTTGTACTTCAGCTTTTTTAAGATTTTTGATAACGTAAATTTTGCTCAGTTTTCCCATCTTTTCGCTTAGTTCTACGGATATGTCAAAATATCCTGTTTTGGGATCGACTTCATATCCAGAGATCTTTCCAATCATAATTCCCTTCGGGAAAATTGAGGATTTACCATCAGTCTCTATCGTGTCACCAACTTTGATAGGAACATATTTTGGAATATCTGCAAGGTGCATTATTCTTGAGTTTTCCCCATTCCATGTTAGTGTACCAAAATATCCTGAATTTTTCAATGCAGCATTGATTTTGATTTTATTAACACTCAATACAGATTGAACCAAGGCGTAATTTTTGGTGGTATTGATAACGATTCCAGCAATTCCGTTTGGTGCGATAACTCCCATCTTTGGATAAACTCCGTCTCTGTTTCCTCGATTGATGGTAAAGTAGTTGTCTTTTCTGTTAATACTGTTAAAAACAATTTCGCCATCAACAAAAGTATAGATTTGTCCACCTCCAATAGTGTCATGAACTTTTCTGAAAGACGGACTTTTTGCAGCTTCTTTTCCGTAAAGCTGAGTCATCAGCCGTTTGTTTTGAGCAACCAACTGTTCGTTGGTTTCCTTAAGCTGTAAGTAAGATGTGGTTTCGTCAATATATCCGGAGACTCTCGAATTAAGTGCTGCTGATTGTGCCGCGATCCAAGATTGCTGCATAGAGTTTCTGCTAAAAATCAAACCTATTGCAATCACTTGCAACAACAAAAAGAGCAGGAGTAATCCGTTCTTCGAAAATAATCTCAGCAAAAAACCCATCCCAAAAAGTAACGAAATTTATTTTTTATTTAATCAAGAATTTGAATTTGTCCATATTTTTCAAGGCAATACCAGTTCCTCTAACTACTGCTCTCAAAGGATCTTCTGCTACAAAAACAGGTAGTCCTGTTTTCTTGTGAATACGATCAGAAAGACCTCTTAAAAGAGCTCCTCCCCCTGCAAGGTAAATTCCTGTTTTATAAATATCTGCTGCCAATTCTGGTGGAGTAAGGGAAAGGGTTTCCATTACTGCATCTTCGATTCGGATGATAGATTTGTCTAATGCTTTTGCAATTTCTTTGTAACCAACCATAATTTCTTTTGGTTTTCCTGTAATAAGGTCACGTCCTTGCACAGGGATGTCTTCGATGTCAACATCTAGTTCTTCAACTGCAGAACCAACCTCAATTTTTACTCTTTCAGCGGTTCTTTCTCCAATATATAAATTATGGTGTGTTCTTAAGTAATAAGCGATATCATTGGTAAACACGTCACCAGCGATTTTTACAGATTTGTCACAAACAATACCTCCTAAAGCAACTACAGCGATTTCAGTGGTACCACCACCTATGTCAATAATCATGTTACCTTCTGGTTTCTGTACATCGATTCCAACTCCTATTGCCGCAGCCATTGGTTCATAAATCAATCTAACTTCTTTCGCATTCACTTTTTGCGCAGAGTCTCTTACAGCACGCTTTTCTACCTCAGTAATTCCAGAAGGAATACAGATAACGATTCTTAAAGCGGGTTGAATTAATTTTCCTTTGATGTTCGGAATTTTTTTGATGAATTCCTTAATCATATGTTCAGAAGCGTGGAAATCCGCAATAACTCCATCTTTAAGTGGGCGGATAGTCTTGATATCTTCGTGAGTTTTTCCTTGCATGTGTTTTGCCTCTTCTCCAACTGCAATTGGTTTCCCAGTTGAACGTTCTATTGCAACAATAGAAGGCTGGTCAATAACGATTTTATTATTGTGTATGATAAGTGTATTAGCTGTTCCTAAGTCTATCGCAATCTCTTGCGTAAACATGTCAAATAATCCCATTTCTTTCTTCTAAATTTTAGTCCACAAAGATATAAATTTTATACGCATTATTATAATGGCTTTTGAAAATATTTGGTTAAAATTTTATTAAAATGCATATTATTTATAACTTTAAATTTTTATATTTATTGTGCTGTAAATCAAAAAAATACAATATTGTTTTAGAGACATGCTGAACTTTATGTTTTAAATTGAGTGATTTTCGAAAGATTAATTTTTACTAAGTGAATTTGAGGTCGCCTTTTTGATGTGTTGGTCAGAAAATTTGGATTTTATTGAAATGTAGCTTCTGAAATCTTTGAGATTTCTTTTAATTTATTTTTAATTCAGTAAATTTGCAGCTGTTTTATGAATTCCATTTCCGCCTTTCATCGTACTGCCAATTTCTCTGTACTAAGCATCAGCTATGAAAAAGCTGACGCCTCGGTTAGAGGAAAATTTGCTTTTTTTGATGATCACATTAAGGAATTTGTCAACGGAATTCATGAGGAGCAATTAGGAGATGCTTTTGTGGTTTCGACTTGTAACAGGACGGAAATATATACCACAACTGCTAACTATTTGCTTATTGCAGAGCGCTATTGTCAGACCATTGATGTACCCCTTTCGGAGTTTATGCAGTATGCAAAAATTTACAATAGGGAAGAGGCACTACAACATCTATTTAGAGTTTCTGCAGGTCTAGAAAGTCAAATTCTTGGCGATTTTGAAGTGATTGGACAGATCAAAAATGCCTACAATCGTTTCAAAAAAGAAAGGGCTAACTCCAATCCTTATTTGGAGCGAGCGATTAATTCTGCCATTCAGATTTCTAAGAAAATCAAAAATGAAACCGGTATTTCTAATGGTGCCGCTTCGGTTTCTTATGCAGCAGTACACTATATTCTTAGTCAAAAGCAATCTGTTTCGCAAAAAAACATACTGTTATTGGGAACCGGTGAGATTGGACAAAATACCGTGGAGAACTTGGTGAAGCATATTCGTCAACCCAAAATCAAGATTGCCAACAGAACCGCTGAGAAAGCTGAAAAAATTGCTGAAAAATATAATATTCCGCATATTGACTTTAAGGACTTCAACGAAGAGCTTAAGAATACGGATATCCTTATTGTAGCAACGGGAGCGCAGCATCCAATTATTAATAAATCTCACTTCCCGAATGGGAAAGAGACTTTGGTAATAGACCTTTCGATTCCAAACAACGTGGAGAAAGACATCACAGAGAACCAAAATGTAAGTTTGATAGATGTTGACGGATTGTCATTAAGTGTTCGCGAAACGATTGAACAAAGGAGAAAAGAAGTTCCGAAAGCAGAAAATATTATTAAAGAAATGCTGAAAGAATTTTTGGAATGGGAAAAGAAGAGAAAGATGGCTCCGAAGATTCACCATTTCAAGGCTGTGCTTAAAAATATCGAAAATAATGAATTACATAGTATTCATAAGAAATATCGTTACGCTTCCATAGAAGATATGGAACTCTCCGACAGAGTAATTGATAAAATTATTGGAAGGTTTGCAAAATATATAATCGAGAATCCGCACAAAGCTGATGAGGTCAGTAAGTTGATGAATGAAATAATGGTGGAACAACTCAATCCCAAAAATGATGAAAGCAATTAGAATAGGAACTCGTAATTCTCCTCTTGCGCTTTGGCAAGCTCGTGAAGTTGCCAGAAATCTACAAAATCAAAATTATACAACAGATATTATTCCCATTGTTTCTTCTGGGGATAAGAATCTTAATCAACCCCTTTATTCATTGGGTATTACTGGTGTTTTCACTAAAGATTTAGATGTCGCCTTGTTGAATGATGAAATTGATATTGCTGTACATTCTTTGAAGGATGTTCCGACTCAACTTCCTAATAATATTGAAATTTCCGCAGTGTTAGAGCGAGATTTTCCGCAAGATGTTTTAGTAAGGAATTCTAAAGCTGTTGGAAAAGAGTTACACGAGTTAAAGATTGCTACCAGTAGTTTGAGAAGACGAGCTTTTTGGAAAAGAGAGTTTCCTCAAGCTGAATTTTGTGATATTCGAGGGAATGTGCAAACTAGATTAGCTAAGTTAGAAGAAGGTTTAGCGGATGCAACTATTTTTTCTTTGGCGGGAATCAAAAGAATGGATATGCATATCGATTATGAATATCTTCCGATGATGCTTCCTGCTCCATCACAAGGGGTTATTGCAGTAGCTTCTCGAATTGATGATGCTAAAACTAAAAAGGTCGTTGAAACCATGAACGATCATCGTACGCAGATATGTATTGATGTTGAACGTAACTTCCTAAAGACTTTGGAAGGTGGTTGTACGGCTCCAATAGGTGCTTTTGCGGAGTTGATTAATGGAGAAGTTAGATTCAAAGGGCGTCTGTGTTCATTGGATGGAAAAGAAATGATTGAGGTGGAAGAGGTTTTCCAATGGAACCCAAATGATAATTTCGGAGAAATGATTGCTCACAATGTACTGAATCAAGGGGGAAAGGAAATGATGGAAGTGATAAAAGGTCAATTGTAGTAGGATTCCAATGAAGATACTTTTTACCAAGAAAAATTTAGAAAAAAAACTCATTTCAGAGAAACTCAATAAGAAATTAGATTATGATTTCGTTGAGGTTTTAAACTATAAATTTAAAGAAGTAAAACCTTTTGATTTGAAGGGGAAATCTTTAATTTTCACGAGTGTTAATGCGGTAGATGGGTTTTTCTCCAATGGTTTCCAGCCTAATGAAGATTTTCTCGGAAAGCACTTTAATAAGGTGTATTGTGTTGGAAAAAAAACCAAAAAGAAAATCAGAAGTTACGGTTTTGGGACTTTCAAAATGAAGAAGCACGCTCAAGATTTAGCTGATTTTATTGTTGATAAAGCTGCCGATGAACGATTTATTCATTTTTGTGGAAATCTAACATTAGATGTATTGGATACCCAACTTCCTTTGCAAGATGTCGATTACAAGAAGGTGGAAGTCTACGAGACACTTTTGGTTTATCCTCAATATTCGCATCAGTATGATGCGGTTGTGTTTTTCAGTCCTAGTGGAACCAAGAGTTTTACAAAACATAACAGCTTGGAAGGAAAGAAGATTTTCTCAATCGGAAATACAACAACCAAAGCTTTGAAAAAACTCACCAATCAGAAAATTTATACTTCCGAAGAAAGCAATTTGGAAGACTTGATAGAATTAATTAATAAGAAACTGTAAATTACTGCATGATAAAGAACGACTTATACCTAAAGGCTTTGCGAGGTGAGACTGTTGAAAGACCTCCGGTTTGGATGATGAGACAGGCGGGAAGATATTTGCCTGAGTTCATTGCTCTTAGAGACCAATACGATTTCTTCACTCGTTGTCAAACGCCAGAATTAGCTGCTGAAATCACAGTACAACCCATCAGAAGATTTCCACTTGATGCAGCAATTTTGTTTTCCGATATTTTGGTGGTTCCACAAGCTATGGGAATTGATTTCAAAATGAAGGAAAGTGTTGGTCCTTGGTTGGATAATCCTATTAGAACAGCAGAACAAGTTAACGAGATTGTGGTTCCTGATGTTAATGATACTTTGGGTTATGTCTTTGATGCCATCGAATTAACTTTGCTGAAATTGGATAATGAGATTCCATTGATAGGTTTCGCAGGTTCTCCATGGACACTTTTGTGTTATTGTGTAGAAGGGAAAGGTTCTAAATCATTCGATATCGCTAAAGGATTCTGTTTCCAACAGCCGGAAGCAGCGCATCTTCTATTGCAAAAAATTACTGATACTACCATTGCTTACCTTAAGAGAAAAGTAGAGAAAGGAGTTTCTGCCGTTCAGATTTTTGATTCATGGGGCGGAATGCTTTCGCCAGAAGATTATAACGAGTTCTCATGGAAATATATTAAACAAATTGTTGATGAACTTTCAAAAGTAACCCATGTTGTTGTTTTTGGAAAGGGATGTTGGTTTGCGTTGGAAGAAATGACAATGAGTCCCGTTTCTGCTTTGGGAGTAGATTGGACCATTACACCAGAATTCGCTAGAACGTTAACCAATCATAATGTAACGTTACAGGGAAATTTTGATCCCGCTCGACTTCATTCGACGCCGGAGACGATTAGAAAGATGGTCCATGAGATGATAAATCGTTTTGGGAAAGATCGATATATTGCTAATCTAGGACACGGAATTTTGCCTAATATTCCTGTTGAAAATGCGGAAGCATTTATCCGCGCAGTAGTAGAGTGGAGGCAAAACTAAAATTTTAGTTGACGAAATATAAAGGAGGAAATTTTTTCCTCTTTTTTTATGGAATAAAGTACTCTATTTCTTTTGTAAATACTGTCGAATCCGTTGTTGGATAATTCTTAAATCTCAATAGCTTTTCTTGTTTTCCATCGGTGGTAATATAAATGATACCATGTTGATCATCGTCTTCGATCTCTAATGTTATTACTAATTTTTTAGGATATCGCTCTTCGATAATTTTGGAGAAATTTTTTGGGAAAGTTACGTGGGTACGATAATAACCGTCACCATTTTTCGATTTCCATACTGAGATAAGATCTGCAGGAATTTTTCTTTTCATAAGATGTCCAAAAGCTGTTCCATAATAGAATGTTCCGTCCAAAGAAGTATATGCTTCATCAATAATTTTGTTTTGAGGATTGAGTCTTTCAAAATCAAACATAATATCATATTCTTTCTCATTTTCTGCCCAAGCTTCGTAGGGCACTCCATGAAGTTGCCAATACGTTTTATAATTTTTCCAAAAGTCAGATTTTTTGTCTCTAAAACCCTCACTAACCGTTTCGTCATTAATTCCTTTTAACCGATTTTTTGCAACTTCGACATTTATATAGTCATCTGCTTCTTTATCATAGGATTGAAACCAAACCCGAACCCATCCTCCTGGAGCCATCCCAACAACCAAGTCACTAGACGAGTCTTTATTTTTATTATATTTCTTAAACAAGGATTTTAATTGTTCTTGAGGTAAAGGAATTTTGCCATTAAACTGTAGCACCTCTACTGCACTATAATATTCAATATAAACAGAATCAGGTATTTTTTTGAAAATATTAGCAGACACAACAGCACCGTAAGTATCTCCCCATCCGTTATCAAAATTTGTAATGCAGCCATTACCTGCATTGCCAAAATCTACCTTGACCCCAGCAACAGGATAATATTTAGGTGCCGATATACCCGCTTCCCAATGGTATTTGGGTTTGCCGCAAGAAATTGTCAAAGCATTAAGGATTGTGAAAAAGAGAAGTGATTTTAAAAGTAAAGTTTTTTTCATAAGAATTGATCTACTTCCGCTCATACTTCCAATTTCGGGTCTTACCTTCTTCTATCCATTCTACCGCTTGCGCAATTCTTTTATCGCGTGTTGCTTCTGTTTTGGCTTCAGTAATCCAAGTGATATATTCTTTTCGGTAGCCAGGTGTTTTGTCTTCGAAGACTTTTTTTGCTTTTTTGTTTTGATTTAAGATCCTGTTTAAAAATTAA